>CAYXNM010000017.1:0-29944 GCA_964466385.1 uncultured Rhodobacter sp.
CCAGAGTAACCGCCAGAACCGGGCTACAGCGGACATTGACGTTCTCGTCATCAATCTCGATGTCGATGAAATCAGGCCCCGTCGAGGCATAGTTCGCACCGGCCTTCAACGCGGCAAGCAGTGCTTCGGGCGTGTTTTCTTGTGCCTTGACCATCGTCCAGCCACCGAAAGCGTCCTGTTCGTCGTGCCTGAAATGGGCGTCATCGGTCGCGACAAAGCTGAGTTTTCGTCCCTCGCGCGCAAGCAGATCGGCGTTATGAACCCCCCGCCCGCGGTCGCATTCGACTTCGCATCCATGGTTGTAAACCTCCACCGCGTGGGCCGACGCGATCGAACGCATGTCGTTCTCCGTCAGCCCTGACCATTCCGGGTGTGCAATCGCCACGAACGCACCTGCCGTGACCGCGCGCGCGGCAACTTCGGCGCCTGTCTCCTGATCCGCGATCGGCTTGAAACCCGGCGTGTTGGTTGGGGCAAAGTCAAAGGGCAGCCCCACGGCAAGGATGTGCCAAAGCTCGCCATTGTCCATACCGCCAGAATGAAGTTCAGCCCCGATCAGGGTCGTGAAATCGTCGTCCCGGAATCCGCGCGTGTCCGTGATCGGATAGTCGAACATCGCAACAAAATGGTCGGTCAACGCCAGGAAATCATACCCGCGCTCCTTGTATCTGCGGCAGACCTCGTCCACCTCCAAAGCCCCGTCAGAGCGGGTGGAATGGGTGTGGATGTTCCCTTTGAAGAATTGTCCGGGGTTGGAAAAGGCACTTGGACGCATGGCAACCTCTGATCTGTTCTGATTCTGGTAATCGCCAGCAAAGGGCCCCCACACGCGGAAATCAAGACCGCAAGATCCCGAATTGATGTCGGTTTTGGGTGTTTTGGCAACGAAACCCGGTCGGCCATCGGGTCAGGTGCGGAATTTCCCAAAATCCGCTTTGCGCTTTTCCAGAAAAGCGGCGATGCCCTCGGCCGCCTCGTCGCCACCTTGTGCCGCGGCCATCGCGCGCGCTTCGCGATCAAGCTGGGTGTCAAGATCACTCGTTCGCGCCGACAGCGCCAGATCTTTCGCAACGCCCAGCGCCGAAGGTCCGGTGTCAAAAAGCCGTTCCCCCATTTCGCGCGCCGCGCGCCATGCCTGCCCCGTGTCCGTCAGGCGGTTGATCGCCCCCAGATCAAGGAGACGGCTGGCGGGAACACGATCCCCAAACATCAGGATTTCATTCACCAGTTGGCGCGGGGCGCATTCAGACAGGAACGCTGTCGCACCGCCATCCGGCGTCAAACCGACGCGCAGGTAGGAGACCGCGAAATAAGCATCCCTCGCCGCCACCACCAGATCGCAGGCGAGCGCGATCGAGGCCCCGGCCCCCGCGGCCCCCCCTTCAACCGCAGCGATGACCGGTTTCGGGCAGGCGCGAATCGCCTTGATCGCGTCGTGAAGGCCGGCGATCGAGGCGATCCGGTCCGCCACGCTCATCGCGCGCCGCTTGATCAGAACGTTGAGGTCACCGCCTGCGCAGAAATACCCCTGCGCGCCCCACAGAATGACAGCCGCAACACCCGGATCGGCCGCCGCTTGTTCCAGCCCTGCGGTCAGTGCCGCGACATAACCCGGCGTCAGCGCGTTGCGGGCCGCAGGGTTGTTGTTGGTGATCGTCAGAACGGGCCCGTCCCTTTCGATCAGTCCGTGTTCCGCCATGTCAGAGACCCTTTCCCAATGCGATGAAGCGGGCAAGATGCGCGTCTTCGTCCCCCAGTTCGTGATCGATCATCACCAGCCGCTTTACAAAATGTCCAAGCGGGTATTCCCACGTCATGCCGACACCGCCATGCATCTGAACGGCCTCTTCGCCAACCAGCGTACCGACCCGCCCGATGGTGTATTTGGCAGCAGACAATGCGCGTTCGCGCGCGATGGAAACACCGTCCAGCAGACCGGCTGCATTGATCACCGCGGATTTTGCCTGCTCGATTTCCAGCAGCATGTCCGCCATGCGGTGCTGAAGCGCCTGGAACTTGCCAATCGGCAGGCCAAACTGCTGGCGCGTCCGCAGGTATTCGACGGTCAGATCCCGGATCGCGTGCATGAGGCCAATCGCCTCGGCGCAAAGACACAGAACCCCGCGCCCCAGAAGCAAGGTCAGCATATCCTCGCCCTGCCCCGGTACGCCGATCACGTCGGAATGCGCAACCCTGACCCCGTCAAACGTGATATCCGCCGCCCGGCCGCCGTCGATGGTCTGGTAAGGCACAATGGCAAGGCCATCTGCATCCGGCGCAACCGTGAACAGTGAGATGCCCGTGTCGCCACGCCCCGAAACGACCAGAATATCCGCCGCGCCACCAAAGCGGACGACGGATTTCGTTCCGCTCAGGCGCCAGCCCCCGCCGGTTCGTTCAGCGCGCGTCTCAAGATCGCCCGCCCCCCAGCCGATATTTTCAAAATGCGCAAACGCCGCGGTCTTTTCACCGCTGACGATGCTTTCGATCAGGGTGGATTTGTCTTTCGAAAAAGACAACGCGCCGCCGGCCAGAACGGCGGAATAGAGCAGGGGTTCCACCACCAGCCCCTTGCCGAGCGTTTCAAAGACCACCTCGAGATCAAAGCCGGTTCCACCAAATCCCCCTGCGTCTTCGGATAAAAGAGCGCCGATGACGCCAAGATCGGCAAGGGATTTCAGTTTTTGGACATCGTATCCCGTCTCGGACTGGCCCGCGGCCAAACGGTCCTGCAGCGGATATTCCTTCAGCAGCCAGCGCTCCAGTGTATCCGCCAGCAGCCGGCGCTCTTCGGTTTGCGAAAAATCCATGTCTGTTACAGCCCCAGGATCATCTTGGAGATGATGTTTTTCTGAATTTCGTTCGACCCCCCGAAAATCGAGATCTTTCGGTTGTTGAAATACTGCCGCGCAATCGGTGCGGCGTAATCCGGGCCGATGTCCGGACCGTTGAACCCCGGTTCAAATGCTTGCGCCAGAAAGGGGGCCGCGTAAGCCCCCAGTGCGCGTCGTTTGAGGCTGTCGAGTTCCTGGCGGATTTCCGTTCCCTTTATCTTGAGCATCGAGCTTTCCGGTCCCGGCGCGCCTCCCCTTGCAGCACCGGAAAGGACCCGCAGATTGGTCGTTTTCATGTTTTCAAGATCGATTTCGACCCGTGCCATGCGCGCGGCGAACAGGGGGTCATCGGCCAATGGGCGCCCTGCGCGGTGCTGATCGGCGGCGATGGTCTTCAGTTCGGCAAGTGCCGCCATCGAAAAGCCGACGCCCGCGATATTGGTGCGCTCATAAGTCAGCAGGTATTTTGCATACGTCCAGCCCCTGTTTTCCGCGCCCACCAGGTTTTCACGCGGCACACGCACGTCGGTAAAGAAGACCTCGTTCACCTCGTGGGTGCCTTCCATCAGATAAAGCGGACGCAGTTCGACCCCCGGAGAATTCATGTCGATCAGCAGAAAGCTGATGCCCTCCTGCGGTTTGCCGTCACCGCAGGTTCGCACAAGGCAAAAGATCATGTTTGCGAATTGCGCCAGCGTCGTCCATGTTTTCTGACCATTGACGATATAGTCATTCCCGTCGCGTTCGGCCTTCATCCGAAGGCTGGCCAGATCCGAACCGGCGCCCGGCTCGGAATAGCCCTGACACCACCAGTCCGACCCATCGAGGATACGCGGCAACCAATGATTTTTCTGCGCCTCGCTACCATATTTGATCAGAACCGGCCCCAGCATCGACAGCCCGAAAGGCACGACGCGCGGGGCATGGGCCGCACAGCACTCGATTTCAAAGATATGCTGCTGAACCGGTGACCATCCGGTTCCGCCGTGTTCGACCGGCCAATGGTTCGCAAGCCAGCCGCGCGCGTTCAGTTTGGCGTGCCAGCCCTCAAAATCCGCTTTGTCCAGTCGCTGGCCCTTACGCACCTTTTGCGAAAGCTCAGGCGCCAGGTTTTCGCGAAGCCACGTGCGCACGTCATCCTGAAACGCGGTTTCTTCGGGCGAAAAGGTCAGATCCATGGCGGTGTCCTTGGCGGTTCAGTCGGGTTTATTCATCTGCTCGAACGTTTTTCCCTGTTCAACCATCGAAACCAACAGGGACGAGGGTTGCCAGAACTGCGCGTCGTCCTTCGCGTATTCCCTGATTCTGGCCAGGATGACATCAAGCCCGGTCATGTCGGCGAATTTCATCGGTCCGCCGCGCCAGCGTGGAAATCCGTAGCCATAAAGCAGCGTCACATCGATATCGAGCGGGCGCAGCGCAATGCCGTCGGCCAGCACGTTGGCCCCTTCGTTTATCATCGCGGCAAGATATCGTTCCTGTATGTCCGCGTTCGTGAACGGACGCGGCGTGATGCCTGCGCGCGTGCGCTCGGCATCGATGATCGCAAGGACTTCCGGGTCTTCCCGCGGCTTTCGCGGACCATCGTCGTACCGGTAATAGCCGCGCCCGGTCTTTTGCCCGAACCAGCCTTTTTCACAGATACGGTCGGCAATCCCGACATAGCGCTCGGCGGGGTCGCGTGTGGGGGCCAGACGTTTCCGGGTTGCCCAGCCGATGTCTCCGCCCGCCAGATCGCTCACCTGAAACGGGCCCATGGGGTATCCGAATTCCCGCATCGCCGCGTCGATCTGATAGGGCGAGGCCCCGTCCGCCATCATGTAATCCGCCGCGCGCCGGTAACGCGCCAGGATGCGGTTGCCGATAAAACCATCGCAAACACCCGCACGAACGGGGATCTTCCCCAGCTTCTTTGCCAACGCAAATCCAGTTGCAACCACATCATCCGAAACTTTCGCGGGAACCACGATTTCCAGCAATTTCATGATGTTGGCAGGTGAAAAGAAGTGAAGCCCGACGACATCTTCCGGGCGCGATATGGTATCGGCCAGGGCGTCGATATCCAGGTAAGAGGTGTTTGACGCCAGAACGGCACCCGGTTTCATCGCGCGGTCGAGCAACCCGAAAACCTGTTTCTTGACGCCGATCTCCTCAAAAACCGCTTCGATCACCAGATCGGCCTGGCCAATTGCGCCGTAATCCGTGCTGCCGGTAAAGCGATCCATGATACGGGCCTTGTCCGGTTCGCGCAGACGCCCCCGTGCAATATCGCGATCATAGACCTTTTCCACATTGGCCCGGCCACGCGCAAGGTTTTCAGCGTCGCGCTCGATCATGACAACGGGCAGGCCCGCGTTCAGGATCGCAACCGCAATACCCGCCCCCATCGTTCCGCCCCCGATCACGGCAAGTTTGTCCAGCGCGCGCGGCGCCAGCCCCGCCAATCCGGGGATTTTGGCAGTTTGGCGTTCGGCAAAAAAGGCGTGGATCATGCCTTTGGACTGATCCGAAGCCAGGCATTCCACGAAGGCCTCCCTTTCAAAAGCAATGCCCTCGGCAAAGGGCAGGGTCCGGGCGGCCTCGACACAGTCAACGATCCTGAAAGGCGACAACTGCCCGCGCGCGGAAACGACAAGACGTTTTCGCGCCGCGTCGATCGCGTCCTGATACCCCTGGGGATCCGCGAAACCTTCGGTGCGGTTACGCGTGGCAATCGCCGCGCGCCCCTTAGCCACGACAGTATTGGCAAACGCCAGTGCGGCTTCGCCAAGATCGCCCGCGGCCAGATCATCAACCAACCCAAGACCAAGCGCTTTTGCGGCATCCACGGGTTTTCCTGACAACATGATCTCCAGCGCGGCTTGGGCCCCTGCGATCCGTGGCATACGCTGTGTGCCGCCCGCGCCGGGCAAAATACCCAACAGAACCTCGGGCAGACCCAGTTTGGCTGTTGGCGCGGCAATCCGGAAATGCGCGGCCAGCGCCACCTCCATGCCGCCGCCAAGAGCAGTGCCATGAAGGGCTGCGATCACCGGTTTTTTGCTGTCTTCGATGGTCTGGCAGATATCGGGCAGGAAGGGCGGTTCCACCGGGCGCCCGAACTCACGGATATCCGCACCGGCCGGAAACGTGCGCCCCTGCCCGATCAGGACGATCGCGCGAACCTGATCATCCGCCAGCGCGGCTTTCATGCCCTCGGCCAATCCTGTCCGCACGGCCAGCCCCAATGCATTGACGGGCGGATTGTTGATCGAGATGAGGGCGACGTCGCCCGATAGCGTGTAGCTGACCTGATCGTTGGATTGTGACATTTCTTTCCTTTCCTCAGACAGCGGCCAGACCGCCGTCGATTGACAGCGTTTCGCCTGTCATGAAACTGTTTTGGGGGGACGCGGCAAAAAGGATCGCGGCAACGACCTCGTCCACACGACCGATCCGCGCCATCGGGATGGCTTGGGTCAGCGCCTGCACGGCGGCCGCGCGCCCCTTGGGGGCCGCGTCCAGATAATCCGTCAGCATGGCGGTTTGGGCAAACGAAGGGCAAATGGCATTCACGCGAACCCCCTTTCGGCCATATTCAGCCGCCGCCGACCGCGTCAACCCCACGACACCATGTTTGGCCGCCGCATAGATCGCCAGAAACGGCGAGCCTACCAACCCCGCCGCCGAGGCGATATTGACGATCGCGCCCTGGGTTCCTTCCCCCTCGAACCGGTCGGCCATCACCGGCAGTTGCGCCTGAAGCGCCCAGAATACCCCCATCAGATCGACGTCGATGACGGCGCGGGCGATTTCCTCGGAGGTGTCGGGCAGGCGCAGCATCGGCTGCACGATCCCGGCGTTGTTGACGGCAATGTCCAGAGCGCCGAATTCAGAGCAGGCAGCCGTAACCAGATCGTCGTGGTGGGACGGGTCGGTGACGTCGCCTTCAATTGTGATCACATCTGTCTCCAGAGACTCGGCAACCGCGGCAAGCCCGGTCCCGTCAAGGTCCGAGAGCACCAGCGAGGCCCCTCTGACCGCAAAAGCCTCTGCCGTTTGGCGGCCAAACCCGCCCGCAGCGCCTGTGATCACAACTGTCTTTCCTTCAAACTCCATGACGTCCCTTTTCAAAACAATTCGTTGGCCATTGACGCCAACACGGGGATGGCTTTGGCCATCTCGCGCGCGCGCGCAGGGTTGGAGGCATTGCCATCCATCGCCCGCCGCACCACGCCCTGCAATATTGCCGCCAAGCGAAAAAAGCTGAACGCCAGATAGAAATTCCAGTTCCTGATGTTCGGTATATTTCTGCGTTTACAATAAGATGCGATGTATTCCTCTTCCATGGGAATACCCAGTTCGACCCGATCCACCCCGCCCAGACCGCGCATACCTGAACCGTAAGGCAGCCGCCACTGCATGCATTGATACGCCAGATCGGCCAAGGGGTGGCCAAGTGTCGACAGCTCCCAATCCAGAACGGCGATGACATCAAGATCGTCCGGCGCAAAGATCATGTTGTCCAGCCGGTAGTCCCCGTGCACCAGCGTCGCGGTTTCGTCGTCGGGCATCTCGGCCAGAAGCCAGTCAATCAGCCGGTCCATGTCGCGGTTCGGCGCAACGACCGAAGCGCGGTATTGCCGGATCCAGCGATCGGTCTGGCGCGCGAAGTAATTGCCGGGCTTGCCGAAATCGCCCAGTCCCACGCCGTTGACGTCGACCTCGTGCAATGCCGCCAGGGTCCGGTTCATTGCATCGTAAACCTGCCTGCGTTCTTCCGCGTGAAGGTCAGGCAGCGTGGGATCCCAGAAAATCCGCCCCTCAAGAAAACGCATGACGAAAAACATCCGCCCAAGGGGCGTGTCTTCGTCGCTCAGAAACACCATTTCAGGCACGGGCACGTTGCTGTCCTTAAGCGCCGCCATGACGCGGTATTCGCGGTCGACCTGGTGGGCGGATTTCAGCAAGGCCCCCGGCGGCTTGGCGCGCAGAACATATTCCCCGCTGCCCGCTTTCAGGTGATAGGTGGGATTGGACTGACCGGTGCCGAATTTCCGCGCGCTCCGGAGGGAACGGAATTCCGGGATATTCGCCTCAAGGAATACTCCCAGTTCCTTGATATCATGTATTTCCTGATCGCTGTCCACAAGAATGCCCCCGGGCTTACGTCGCGATCACATGCAGCAACAATTGTTCGGCAAGCAATGCAGGAACATCCACGTTTTCAATCTCGATCCGTGATTCGATCTTGCACAGATACCGCCCCGTCTCTTTTTCGGCGACCGACTGAAGGGCAACATGCGAACGAATGCGCGCCCCCGTGCTGACAGGGTGAAGGAAACGGATCCTGTCCGCCCCATAATTGAACGTCATCACCCGGTCCCTGATGCGCGGAAGCACCTGCCCATTCAAATGGCTGAGCAGCGAAAGCGTCAGAAAACCGTGGGCAATGGTCCCGCCAAAGGGCGTCAGTTCGTCGGCCTTTTCAGGATCGACATGGATGAACTGATGATCTTCGGTGACATCGGCAAACAGGTTGACCCGGTCCTGATCGATGACCAGCCAGTTTGAATGCCCCAGCGACTGCCCCGCCATGGCGGCAAAATCTGCGATCGAGACCATGCCCGTCATGCCATGGCCGCGCGAAACAGATTGGCCGCGGACTGCACATGAATGCCGCCGTCAAGCGGCAGAATGGCGCCCGTTACATAAGAACCGCCCGCGCCGCACAAGAACAGCGTCGCCGCGGCAATGTCCGCGGGCAGGCCGCAACGTCCCAGCGGAACATCCGCGCCGACCTTTGCAGCGGTTTCGTCGTTCTCTGTCGCAAAGGCGGTCATTTTGGAACGGAACGGTCCCGGCGCGAACGCGTTCACCGTTATTTTCAGCCCGGCAAGTTCCTTGGCGAGAATCCTCGTCAACTGATGAACCGCCGCTTTTGACGCCGCATAGGAATAGGCCCCGTCCCCAAGGGCGGCCGACCCCATGACGGACCCCAGATTGATAACCCGCGCAGGATCCTCGTGACTGGACGCGGCGCTGAGATCGGGCAGGAGCGCCTGTGTGAGGTGGAACAGGCCGTCCACGTTGACCGCCATCACCCGGTGCCACGCGGCGTGCGGGAACTGACCAAGCGGCGCCCCCCACGTGGTTCCCGCATTGTTGACAAGGATATGGAGCTTGTCGGTGCGGTCCCGCACGGCCGCCACAATGGCCGCAACCCCTTCCTCGCTTGCCACGTCGCCTTCAAAGGCGACAACATTCCCCGGATAGCCCAGCGCGTTGATTTCCGCAGCCGCGGCTTTGACCGCGTGTTGTTTTCGCGAGGTGATGAAGACTTCGGCACCCCCCATGGCCAGCGCCTCGGCCACCATACGGCCAATGCCGGTGCCACCGCCCGTGACCAGTGCGCGTTTTTCGGAAACCGAAAACAAATCGTCAAGCTTCACCGCAACCGCCCCTTCTTTCGCGCCAGGAAGAAAACCCGGCGATTGACAACATACCGGTTAGTATGTTTCTGTTCTTCACTCTTTGTAAAGACAAAAAATCAAGACAGGACTGCTGCGGCCCGCGATGAATTCCCAAACGCCCCCACGCAAGGACCGCCCAGCACCGCTGGAGGTGCTGGACGCCGCCGCGCAATGTTTCATGCAGAACGGTTACGCCGAGACCTCGCTTGATGACGTGGCACGCCACATGGGGGCGACCAAGGGGCGGATTTATCACTATTTCGGATCGAAATCCGAATTGCTGCACGCCGTGCGAAAACGCGCGATGTCGTTGAATTTCGCTGCGATTTCCGCACCTTACAACAGCGATCTTCTGCCGGTTGAGAAATTCAGGGCCATGGCACATGCCCACGCGCTCAACATGATGAAAGAACAGGCCTACCAGCAAGCCCTCTTTGACCGCCTGCGCCTGCACGTCACCGGCGGTGCCAGCGCAAAACGCGACGGTTTCCTGCAGGAATTCATGGCCGACCGCCGCGCGTTCGAAGACATGTTCCGCGCCGTGATCATCGAGGGCCAGGCGCGGGGCGATTTTCAGGTCGGGTCGATCTCCTACGCACTTCACGGCGTGATCACGATGATCAATTCGACGGTCTCATGGTACCGGCCACGCGCTGCCGACCCGGCGGACGCGCCCGCGCAAATCGCGGACGAACTTGTGAACATGGCGCTGCGCGCGCTTGGGGCAAACGACACATCAATCAAAGGATCAAACCGATGAATCTGGGGATCTCAGAAAAGCTGAAGCCATTGCTGAGCAAGGTCGCGACCATGGTGCGCGACGAAATCGAGCCATTGGAGGCCGAGTATCTGGCCGACGTCGACAAAGGCGACCGCTGGCAATTCACCGACCGTCAGACCGAGATTCTGGAAAGCCTGAAGGCCAGGGCCAGGGCCGCGGGGCTTTGGAACTTCTGGCTGACCGACAGCGCCAGCGGCTACGGCCTCAGCACGGTTGAATACGCCTATCTGGCCGAAGAAATGGGCAAGGCCCATCTGGGGGCCGAAGTTTTCAACTGCTCGGCCCCGGATACGGGCAACATGGAGGTGTTGGAGCGTTACGGAACCCCGGCTCAGAAAAAGCGCTGGCTGGAGCCGTTGCTGAACGGCGAAATCCGGTCCGCTTATCTGATGACGGAACCCGATGTTGCGTCGTCCGACGCGACGAACATTGCCATGTCGTGCGTGCGTGAGGGCGATGAATACGTGCTCAACGGCGAAAAATGGTGGGCCTCGGGCGCTGGCGACCCGCGCTGTGCGATTTACGTCGTGATGGTCGCCAGTCCGGACGAAAACCGGCCCCGACATGCACAGCACTCCATGATTCTGGTGCCCGCGGACACCAAAGGTGTGCAAAAGGTTCGCGCCATGCAGGTCTACGGCGAGGACGACGCCCCGCACGGACATCTTCACATACGGTTCACCGATGTGCGTGTGCCCGCCGAAAACCTGCTGCTGGGCGAAGGGCGGGGGTTTGACATTTCGCAGGGGCGGCTTGGGCCGGGACGCATTCACCATTGCATGCGCGCCATCGGACAGGCCGAAAAGGCACTGGCGCTGATGTGCAAACGCGGCCTTGAGCGCACGGCTTTCGGCAAGCCGGTTGCGAAACTCGGCGGGAATTTCAACGTCATCGCAAATTGCCGGATGGAGATCGAACAGGCGCGTCTCCTATGCCTCAAGGCCGCTTGGATGATGGATCAGGGGGATGCGCGCGCGGCAGCCCCGTGGATCAGTCAGATCAAGGTGGTCGCCCCGAACATGGCGCTGAAAGTCACCGACGAGGCCGTTCAGATGTTCGGCGGTCAGGGCATCAGTCAGGACACGCCACTGGCGCGTCAATGGACCCACGTGCGCACCTTGCGACTGGCCGACGGCCCGGATGCCGTGCACCGCATGCAGGTCGCGCGCGCCGAATTGCGCAAATTCACACAGGAACGCGTTTGATGAGCCTGCCCAAAACCATGAAGGCGCTGTTGCTGTGCGAGGACGGATATTCCCAATCGCCCGAGGTCAGCCCGACACTGGAAAACATCAAGACCTTCCTGAAACTTGCCGAGGTTCCTCTGCCTAAGCTCCGGCCCGGTCAGGTGCTGATCCGGGTCCGGATGGCCAGCGTCAATCCCTCGGACACGATTTTCGTGCAAGGGCATTACGGCCAGCCGCGCGTCAAGGGCGCGCCTGCAGGGTTTGAGGGCGTCGGCGAGGTCGTTGCCGGCAAGGGGCTTTATGCCGCTTACCTGAAGGGCAAGCGTGTCTCTTTCGTGGCAGGACCAACGGGATCGGGCGCGTGGGCCGAGTATGCGGTCTCGGACGCGGCTTCGGTCATTCCGTTGCGAAAGGATGTGCGCGACGAAGACGCTGCGGCCATGATCGTGAACCCGCTGACGGCGTCAGCAATGGTGGATCTGGTCCCTGAGAATGGCGCGTTCATCGCAACGGCCGGCGCCAGCCAACTGGGCAAACTGATGGCGGGGCTGGCAAAATCGACCGGGCGTCGGCTGATCTCGGTTACGCGCAGGGACGCGCCGCTTGAAACGCTGAAAACGCTGGGGGCCAGCCACGCGCTGAACGAAACCTCGGCGACCTTTGCTGCCGATCTCATGGCGGCGATCGGGGCGGAAAACCCGACGGTCCTGCTGGACGCGGTCGCGGGCGCGGTTTCCTCGCGGATATTCAACGCGATGCCGAAAGACAGCCGGTGGATCGTTTATGGCAAGCTGACGACCGAGCCGCCGGAAATTCTGGAACCCGGCAAGCTGATCTTCATGCGCCAGCATATCGAGGGGTTCTGGCTGGTCACATGGATGGCGCGCACGCCTTTCCTGCGAAAGATGAAAACCATTCGCGCCGTTCAGGCCCGGTTTGCCTCAGGTGAATGGCAAACTGACATTGCGGCCCGCATAAACCTGAATGCGGCAATCAAAGACCTGCCCGGTGCACTGGCTTTGACCGATGGCAAGGTCATGATCACGACCTGATCGTGCGCACGACCCCCGTATGACTCCCCTAAGACCTGAAACCATCAAGGCCGGACATGAAAACAGACATCCTCGTGAGCAAAACCGATATTCGTCAAACCGAAATATCGCAGTCTGAACTTTGCGATCCCAAAGATGGCGACGCGGTGCTGGCGATCGAAGGATTTGCCCTGACCACCAATAACGTCACCTATGCCGCGACCGGTCCCGTGATCGGGTACTGGAAGTTCTTCCCAACCGGCCACAAGGGCATGGGCATCGTTCCGGCTTGGGGGTTCGCGCGGGTCTTGCGGTCGGCATCTGCGCAACTGAACGCGGGCGATCGTCTTTACGGGTTCGTTCCCATGTCAAGCCACCTGACGATCCGACCGTCTGCAAAGGGCGTAAACGTGCGCGACGTTGCCCCGCATCGCCTGGACCTGCCGCCCGTTTACAACATCTACCGGCGTGCCGGCGATTCACCCCCCGGTGACGACGCGCTTCGAAGCATATTTGCCCCCCTGCTCATCACATCTTACCTGCTTTTCGATTTCCTGAAGGACAATGGCTGGTTCGGCGCGGAACAGATCATCATCGGCAGCGCCTCCTCCAAGACCGGTCTCGGTCTGGCGCGTTTTCTTGACGAGGCACGACCCGAGCGACCAGAAGTCGTCGCACTGACGTCGCGCACGAACAAGGCTTTTGTCAACGCGCTTGGAACCTGCGATCAGGTCGCGACTTATGACGCCCTTGAAACCGAAATCGCCCGACGTCCAAGTGTCTATGTGGATATGGCGGGCAATGCGGATGTGCGCACGCGGCTTCATCACCATCTGGGCGACCACATGAAACACAGCGCCGCCGTTGGCACGAGCCATTGGGACAGGTTTGAACCAACCTCCGATCTGCCCGGCGCACGCCCGCGCTTTTTCTTCGCCCCCGCGCAGGTCGAAAAACGCCGGGCCGACTGGGGGTCGGCGGCGGTAGACCAGCGACTGGAGGCCGCATGGTCACGCGTCGCCCGCGAAAGCAGCCGCTGGATGACCATCGCACATTCCCATGGCCTTGGGGCGGCAAGCGATGTTTATCGCACGCTGGCAAGCGGAAAGGTGGACCCGGCACAGGGCCACTATATCAATCTGGTTTAAGCCCCCAGTCAGGGGTCAAACCGATAACCGAACCGCGCAATGTCGGCTTTGCAAAGCGACGCGACACGGGCGGCATCGGCGTCGCTGTAATACCCGCGCCAGTCCCGCGCACGTTCTGATGTGTTGATCTTTGGCGGAACCGGCAAGCGCAGGCCCAGCCTTTCCTCGATGAGCGCGATCCCATCCGGTAATTCCTCGATCTTCATATAGAGATCGCATCGCTCGCGCCCCGTCGCGTCCCTGACATATGTTTCATAGCCGTTCCGCGCCACCGCTGCCTGCGTTTGCGTGTCGCTAAGAAAGCTCGAAAAATCCACCGCGCGGGCCAGCGCGATCGCCGGATGATCGAATGTCTGCGCCCGTGCCCAAGTGTAGTAACTCACCATCCGGTCCCACGGATTTCGCACCAGCGTAAAGACGAAATAGCCCTGAAAACCCGTTTTGGGCATCAAATCCACGATATCCGAAAGGGTCGAATGCTTCCACAAACGCGCCGATGTCTGCAAGGCTTTCACCCGCTTGCGCCGTCGTTTGGCCTTGGGCGTATCCCCGATCAGGATATCGTCCTTCATGGCCTTGCTTTCCAAAGCCAGAGCCAGCGAAGTGCCGCCGGTTTTCGGGATATGAACAAAGATATAGCGCCGCGAATGCGAAATGATCATGCCCGCGCCCTCAGGGCGATGATGCTGCCGGAAAGCACGATGGCCATGATCCCCGCCCCGGTCTGAAAATCGGGCAGGTGGTGATAAAGCAGATATCCCCAAAAGGCCGCGGAAATCAGAAACGAATATTCAAAAACGACGACGCGCGACACATCGGCAAGCTGATACCCCCGCGTCAGAAAGCCAACGGCAACCAGCGATCCGAAGGCCTGCACCAACGTCCAGAGCGTAAACTGCGCCGTCGGCGCCACCCACCCGCGTGTGAAGAAAACAAAATCCGGGCCGGCATCCTGAGCGCTTGGAAAAAGGCCGAACCACAAAAGCCCCGCGCATCCCCAGATGCCAAGCGCCAAAAACAGCCCCAGCAGCAACGTCATGGTGGTTTCCTGAACGCACCAGCGCCGCGTCGCTATGCCGTTGAGCGCATAGAACACGCCTCCGATCACCGGCAGAAGCGAAAGCAGGGAAACCTCGCCCGTGCCGGGGCCAAGCACCAGCAGAACCCCCAGGAAACCAATGAGAACGGCCGCGACCCGCCAGAACCCGATCCGCTCGCCAAGAAACACCACCGAAATCAGCAAGACGAAAATCGGTGCCGTAAACAAGCCAGCCCCGGCCTGCGCGATCGGAATGACCCCGGCGGACCCGAAATAAAGCACCATGGATGTCGAAAAGAAGAAACTGCGCAAAGCGACCGCGCCCCGATTGCGCGGACGCAACCGCCATCCCAGCACGGGTGCAAGCGCCAGCACGGTTGCGATGACAACGCCCGCGCGCACCGCGTGGAACTGCCAAAGACCGGCATCTTCGGCGATCAGGGGGATGAAATTGTCGATCAGCCCGATACCGGTCATCGCCAGTATGACAAACGCGGCCCCTTTCAACGGTTTGTCGGGAATTCCTGAGTCCATTTTCTGCCCTTTGGCCCCGCTATCGTGTCAAATCGCGCTTGCGCCTCATTTGAAACTGTCCAGAATACGGACGCGATTGGCGCTTCAAAGAATGCTGGGAGATCACACAATGGCATTGATGGCAGATGAAACCGGACTGGGCAAGGCACCGGCGAACAACGCCCCCCTGACTCCGCTTTCCCATCTCAACCGCGCGCGCGAGGTCTTTGGTCAGCGCCCGTCCATCATCTACGGGCAACGCCGCTTTACATGGTCTGAAACGCATGACCGCTGTACGCGCCTTGCCAGCGCGCTCGTCGCGCGTGGGATCGAACCCGGCGACGTCGTGTCGGTGATCTGCCCCAACACCATCGCCATTGCCGAGGCGCATTTCGCCGTGCCCGCAGCGGGTGCGGTTCTCAACACGATCAACACGCGCCTGGACGCGGAAACGGTCGCCTATATATTTGACCATTCCGAAGCGAAGCTGGTTCTTGTGGACACGCAGTTTCTGCCCCTCGTCAAATCCGCGATCGATCAATGTCAGGGCGCCGGCCCCGAAATCATCGAAATCGCCGATGCGCAAAGCGGACACCCCGGAACCGGCGCGTTTCCCGAATACGAAGACCTGCTTGCCGATGGTGACGCCGGGTTCACATGGCTGATGCCCGGCGACGAATGGGAAAGCCTCGCGCTCAACTATACGTCCGGCACGACGGGCCGCCCCAAAGGGGTGGTCTATCACCACCGGGGGGCCTACCTCATGACGATGGGAACAGCCATTGCCTGGCAGGTTCCGCTCTTTGCGCGATACCTGACGATTGTGCCGTTGTTTCACTGCAACGGATGGAACCATACGTGGATGATGCCCATGCTGGGCGGTACGATCATTTGTTGTCGCGATATCGCGGCCAAGCCGATTTACGACGCGATCGCGGATGAAAAGGCCGCCTATTTCGGCGGCGCGCCGATTGTTCTCAACACCATCGTCAACGCGGCACCCGAAGACCGGCGCGCATTCGATCACGTGGTGAACGTCTTCACCGCCGGGGCCCCCCCGCCCGCAGCGACCTTGCTGGCGATTGAAAAGATCGGGTTCAACGTCACGCAGGTTTACGGGCTGACCGAAACCTTCGGGCACGTCACCGAATGCCTGTGGGACGATGACCTCTGGGGTGCTGCGGAGGATGCCGAGCGCGCCGACATCAAGGCCCGCACAGGCGTTCTCATGCCGATGATGGAAGATATCGATGTGGTCGATGAACAAACGCGCAAACCGGTGCCATGGGATGGCCAGACCCTGGGTGAAATCGTCATTCGCGGCAATTCGGTCATGAAAGGATACTACAAGAACCCGGACGCCACGAATGAGGCGTTCCAGGGTGGCTATTTCCGATCCGGCGACATCGCGTTTCGCCATCCCGACGGGTACATCAAGATCACCGACCGCCTGAAGGACGTGATCATTTCCGGCGGCGAGAATATCTCGTCCGTCCAGGTCGAAGGCGCGTTGATGCACCACGAGGCGGTCAGCCTCTGCGCCGTCGTGGCGAAACCGGACGAAAAGTGGGGCGAAACGCCTTGCGCCTTTGTCGAGCTCAAACCCGGAGCACACGTCGATCAGGCGACACTCATCGCTTTTTGCCGCGATCGGCTCGCCGGTTTCCAGATCCCGAAAACGATTGTTTTTCAAGACCTTCCGAAAACGTCGACCGGCAAGATCCAGAAATTCATCCTGCGCGAACAAGCCCGTTCCTTATGAATTGAGATCGCTTTCATTGTTGCAAAAATACTCCCGCCGGAGGCGCCCTTGTCCGGGCATTGCCACGCGCTCAACGCCCCTCAGGTTCGTCGTGGAAATGCCACCGATTCACTGTTAACATCCCGCCGGGGCAGACAGGCCAGGTGACCGGGCAGAATGACCGCGCTGAAACAATATGAACGGCTCGAGGCGACCGCCTTGTGGCGGGCCGCGGAATCCGCGCAGCGGCGCGAGGTCTTCGTGTCCTTCGGCGACACCTCGCTGATCATCCGGGACAGGCTGGAGGCCCCGCTGTCCCACTGGTCGCTTCCGGCTGTTGCCCGGCTCAACCCGGGCAGGACACCAGCCCTGTTCGCCACCAGTGGCGATACCCATGAGACGCTGGAAATCGAGGACGAAACCATGGTTCTGGCCATCGAGACCGTCCGCGCGGCGATCGAGCGCCGCCGCCCCCGTCCCGGCCGCCTGCGTTTTGGCATTCTGGCGCTGTTCAGCGTTGCAATCCTGCTGCTCGTCGTTTTCTGGCTGCCCGGCGCTCTGCAACGCCACGTTCTGCGCGTCCTGCCAGACGTGACGCGTGCTGAAATCGGCGCGCGGACGCTTTCGCGCATTTCCCGCCTGACCGGGCAGGCCTGCACCACGCCAAAAGGCGAGCGGGCGCTTGAGACGCTGAACCGGCGATTGCTGCCCGATCAACAGGCCCGCATTCTGGTCTTGCCCGAAGGCATTGCAAAATCCGCATCCTTGCCGGGGGGGATCATCGTCCTCAACCGCAAGCTGCTCGAGGATTTTCAGACGCCCGATGTGGCGGCCGGGTACATCCTGCTGTCAGCCCTTCAGGCGCGTCAACACGACCCGCTGGCCGACCTTTTGGATTATGCCGGGGGCCTGTCGGCATTTCGCTTGCTGACCAGCGGTCGCCTGACGGACGCCACGTTGAAATCATACGCGCAATTCGTCCTGACACGCGCCCCTGCCATGCCCGGTGACGACCAGATACTGGATCTCTTTGAAAAGGCCGGAATGGCCACGTCACCGCTGGCTTACGCCATCGACGAAACGGGCGAAACCACGCTGAGCCTGATCGAAGGCGATCCTTTTCGCGATCGCGGATACGCCCCGCTCCTTGGGGATCCAGATTGGATCAGCCTTCAGGGAATTTGCGAAAAATAGCGTTGCTTCAGGGTGTTACACCAGCACGCCCAATAACGAACCCGCGATTTAGGGGCGGGTAGGAGAGTGCAGCACGCGTTCAACCCTCCGGCGTTTTGGCACGAACCCCGTCCCCATTCCCGCCCGGCGGCACCGCCGGGCAGCGCCTGCCTGCCCCTCGGCGGGCGCTTTTGCAACGACGCAATGTATTGATACCTTTGAATTTACCACAAGGAAAACGCGCGCGACAACCAAGCGCCACAACGCGCCCACCCAGGCAGGCGCTGCCCTCATCGCTGCTACGTTAAGGTTGCGAAGGTCCCGGTTTATCAAACCAATTGCGCTTGAAACCGGGCATCTACAAGTTAGTCATTGGTCGGGTTGGCCTTACAGATCTTCTCTGAACGCGGTCACACGCCTGGATCGCCCGTTCAGAGCGGCCCGCTCTCGATCAGCCCGTTCCTGAGCATCAATACCCTGTCCATCCGGTTGGCCAGGTCCATGTTGTGGGTCGCTATCAGCGCGGCCAGCCCTTCGCTTCGGGCAAGTTCGCGCAGGACATCAAAGACCTGCGCGGCGGTTTGAGGGTCCAGATTGCCCGTGGGTTCATCCGCCAGCAACAGGCGCGGTGCATTGGCCAGCGCGCGACAAAAGGCGACCCGCTGCTGCTCGCCTCCGGACAGGGTGGCGGGGCGATGATCCGCGCGGGCGCCCAACCCCACACGGTCCAGCAGATCACGCGCGCGTTCGCGGGACCGCGAAATATTTTTTCCCGCCACCAATTGTGGAAGCACGATGTTCTCAAGGGCGGAAAACTCGGGCAGCAGGTGATGAAACTGATAGATGAAACCGATTTTCTCGCGCCGCGCGCCGGTACGGACCCGGTCGTTCACCGCGCTCATTTTCCGACCATCGAGCGAAATCACCCCGCCATCGGCCGCATCGAGCAACCCGGCTATATGCAGCAGTGTCGATTTCCCCGCTCCGGACGGGGCAACCAGCGCGACCATTTCTCCGGCCCTGACGGAAAGATCGACACCGCACAATACGTCTATCTGCCGTTCGGTGCCTTTCTTGTAGCGCCGGGTAATGTTTAAAAGCTCCAACATTGCATCAGCCATAACGAAGCGCCTTGACCGGATCCATCCGCGCCGCGCGCCGCGCCGGAAAAATGGTGATCCCGAAGGACAGAACCAGCGACAGCGAAACCGCGCTGAGCACGTCGCCGAATTCCAGCCGGGCGGGCAGTTGGGACAGGTATCGAATGGACGGATCCCACACCCCCCCGCCCATCGCCCAGTTGACGACTGAGAAAATCGGATCGATGTAGATCGCAAAAAGGCACCCCAGGATCACCCCGAAAAATGTTCCGACAACACCGATTGACGCGCCCGCAATGAAGAACACGCGCATGACGGACCCTTCGCTCAGCCCCATCGTGCGCAAGATACCGATGTCGCCCTGCTTGTTCTTGACCAGCATGATCAGCCCGGAAACGATGTTCATGGTCGCGATCAGGACCAGAATCGACAGGATGATGAACATGACGTTGTCCTCGGTCCTGAGCGCCTGAAGAAACCCGCCCGAGGCATCGCGCCATGTCCAGACGACCGTGCGCTTGCCCGCAGCATTGATGAGCGGCAGGACATATTCATCGACCGCGTCCGGATCCGAGACGCTGACCTCGATCTCGTCAACATGGCCTTCACGGTTGAAATAGCTCTGCGCCTCGGCCAGCGGCATGTAGATGCGCGTGCGGTCAATGTCATAGCGCCCCACCCGAAAGACATAGACAACCTCGTAATTCTTGATCCGCGGGGCCGTCCCGAACGCGGTTTTCACCCCATCCGGAGAAATGATCTTGATGCGGTCCCCGGCGGTCACGCCAAGCTCCCGCGCGACGCCCGAGCCGATGGCCACCCCGTCTTCAAACCGCGAAAGATCGCCTTCGGCGTGTTGCGGATGGGCAATCAGCGGCAACGCGGCAAGATCACGCGCCCGTTCGCCAAACACCTCGACCCCTGCATTGCGTCCCATGGCCGAGGCCATGACCTGGCCGCGCACAACCGGCGCTGCGCGGGTGACGCCGGGCACCTGGGACACGCGCGCGGTGATCCCGTCAAAATCGGAAATCGCGCGCGACAGGTTGCCTTGCGCGTCGGCGTAACTGGTGGAGTAGAGCGTCACATGCGGGTTCGCGCCAAGGATCGTCTGCACGAACTCATAGCGAAACCCCGAGCGCACCGCGAGCGTGGCGATAAGCGCGAAAACCGCGAGCGTGATTCCCAGAAGCGAAATCCCGGTCATCACGCTGACCCCGCCCTCGCGGCGACGCGCGCGCAGATAGCGCCATGCGATCATCCATTCGAAATACGCAAAAGGAGGGGTTTTTCGTGCCAACTGCCGCTCTTTCTTTTGCGCGCGACAATGGCGGGAAACCCATGCCAAGGTCAAGCGCGGCGGTGTGACGATCAGACCAGCGCCAGGACGACGATACCGCATCTTTGCTCGGTTTCAACGCGCGTATGCGCCGCCGCCGCGGCCGCCATCGGATAGACCCGATCGATGAGGGATCGAATCTCCCTCTGTTCGGTCATTGATCTGAGGGTCTGCAACTCCTCGGTGCTTTCAGCGGCAAAGGCAAAGTTGGCGGATTTATCCGAAAACCGGTTGGTCAGCACCGAACGCACCATGTCCATGAGACGCGGGTTGCCCATCAGGTAGCGACCCCCCGGATTGAGCGTGCGAACCGAGGCGCCAAAATCGCTGCTGGCCACCATGTCGAAAACCACGTCATAGGTCTTGCCCAGGCGCGTGAAATCCTCGTGGGTATAGTCGATCACGTGATCAGCACCGATCTTGCGCAACATCGCAGCCTTGTGCGCGCTGTCCACGGCCGTCACATCGGCCCCCATCGATTTCGCGATTTGGAGCGCAAAGGTTCCGATACTGCCCCCGGCCCCGTTGATCAGAACGGCTTCGCCGGGCTTGATATTTGCCAGCCGCATGAAATGCAGCCCGTTGAGCCCGCCCATCGGCAGCGCGGCGGCCTCCGCAAAACTCTGGTTTTCCGGTTTCAACGCCAGCGTGCTGTTTTCCGGCAGGCACACATATTCGCCATAGGCGCCAAAACGAAATCCGCAGGACCCGAATATTTCGTCCCCCGCGCTGAACTTTGTGACCTTGGCACCCGTTTCAACGACTTCGCCCGCGAAATAGCCGCCGAGGATCGGTTTGCGCGGTCTCAGAACGCCCAGAGCCAACCGCAAAGGAAGCGCGAACCATTTGACCGCGAAATCGAAGCTGCGCAATTCGCAATCGGCTTTGGTGACTTCGGCCGCGCGCACGCGGATCAGGATCTCGTTTTCCCTTGGACGTGGTTTTGGCACATCCGCGATCTGCAACACCTCGGGGGGTCCATAGGTGCGGCAGACAATCGCCTTCATGCGCTGTGTTTCAGAGATCTGAATATATCCCGCTCAACCGGGCGATCACCTCGGCGGGCACGAGTTCCTCGCTCACGCCGGTTTTTCGGCTGGTCAGTTCGACCACACCGTTTTTCAATCCGCGCGGCCCAACCGTGATCCGCCATGGCAGACCGATCAGGTCCATCGTCGCAAACTTGCCCCCGGCGCGCTCGTGACGGTCGTCGTAAAGCGGGTCCAGCCCTTTGGCGGTCAGTTGCTTGTAGAGGGCTTGGCAGGCCGCGTCGGCCTCGGCATCGCCCTGCTTGAGATTGACGATACCCACATGAAACGGTGTCACGGCTTCGGGCCAGATGATGCCCTTGTCGTCGTGGCTGGCTTCGATGATCGCGCCCACAAGACGCGACACACCGATCCCGTGGCTGCCCATGTGAACGGGAACCCGCGTGCCGTCGGGTGTCACCACGGTCGCCCCCATGCTTTCGGAGTATTTCGTCCCGAAATAGAAAATCTGTCCCACCTCGATCCCGCGCGACTGCATGCGGCGTTCAGCGGGGATGGCGGTGAATTCTTCGGGATCGTGGGTTTCGTCCGTGCGCGCATAGGGCGTTGTCCATTCGTCGCGAATGGCTGCGCATTGATCCCAGTCATCATAATCCACATCGCGATCGCCAAGCTTCAGGTCGAGGATCGCACTGTCATAGAATACCTCGCTCTCGCCCGTGTCCGCGAGCACCAGAAACTCGTGCGTGTCGTCACCGCCAATGGGGCCGCTGTCCGCGCGCATCGGGATCGCCTTGAGGCCCATACGCTCATACGTTCGCAGATAACTGACCATGTGGCGGTTATAGGCACGCATGGCGGCAGCCTTGTCGATGTCAAAATTGTACCCGTCCTTCATGAAAAACTCGCGCCCGCGCATGACACCGAAACGGGGCCGGATTTCGTCGCGAAACTTCCATTGGATGTGGTAAAGTGTCTGGGGAAGATCCTTGTAGGACTGCACGGACGAGCGGAAGATATCCGTGATCAGTTCTTCATTGGTCGGCCCATAAAGCATGTCGCGGCCGTGACGGTCCGTGATGCGCAGCATTTCCTCGCCATAATCGTCGTATCGTCCGCTTTCGCGCCAAAGATCGGCCGATTGCAGGGTCGGCATCAGCATGGGAATGTGCCCCGCGCGGATCTGCTCCTGGTGCACGATATCTTCCAGCTTGCGCAAAACCTTGAACCCAAGCGGCAGCCACGAGTAAATGCCCGCGCTCGCCTGCCGGATCATGCCGGCGCGCAACATCAGCCGGTGGCTGACGATCTGGGCTTCGGACGGGGTTTCCTTGAGAACAGGCAGGAAGTAACGGGATAGACGCATGGGATCGAAAGCTCCGGGAAAATTCGTATTCCCGGTGCTCTAAGCGATCACCGCGCAGGGGGCAAGCGGCAGACGGCTAGGCAAGAGGCACCGCAGCACCTTTGTTGACGACGGTTCGCGGGTCAACCGGCGCGTCGCGCGCCCCGCGAAATGGCCAGTGACGGTTTGCCCCGCCACATCACGACCCCACCCGAGAACCCCGGGACCGGCTGCGGCAGCTAGTCGATGACCACGCGCCCTTCGCATTCAAGAGACCGCGCAAGTGATTGAAATCGCGTCAGAACCACCTCGCCGAACAAATCGCGCGCCTTGGGTTTAAGGTGCAATTCCAGCGTGCGTTCGTTCCGGTCCAGCACCAGTCGCCCCATCATCTTGGGCGAGGCGCCCGACAGCATCGCACCAAACCGCATCGCCTTGCCAAGTGTGCGCGCGGATTTGGTCTCTTCGGCGTTCAGCAAGCCGATCACCTGATCAAAACCGGCGCCATAAGAGGCATTCTTGTAGCGATGGAGCAAAGCCAAACCCAAAAACACCCGACCCGCATGGTTGAGCCCGCCCAGATTGGCCCGTGTCGCATTGTCAAAACAGACCTCGGCACGATAATCGGGATGCGCGCGCCAGGTCACGTCATGCAACAGGCAAGCGGCGCGGATCAGGCGCAGACGCTGCGGATCGGCCCCTGCGAAAACCGGCTGAAGAAAATCAAAGAGCCGCCGCCCGGCGCCGGGCAAACGGGCCGAGGCGCGCTCCATGTACCGGCAGGCCTCGATCAGCGGATCCCGGTTGCGCAATTTCGGCGACATCCGCGCATAAAGCAGGCCCTCGCGAATGCCGTAACTGGATACGGCAATCATCTTAGGCGCAAAAACCTCGACCAGTTCCCGCAGGACGATCCGCGCCTTTGGCACCAGACGCATGCGTTCGGGCGACGATCCGGACAGCGCGATCAACGCGTCAACTGTCCTCGAACCGATCCACTCGACGGTCTCGTTTATGGACCGGGGCGTCATTTCGTATTCGTGGAGCACCTTCAGGGGGTAATTCCGCCGCTCCATGTCCAGCCGCGCAATGGCGCGCCAACTGCCCCCGACAAGAAAAAGGCAATCATAGTGCCCGTCGATCTTTGTTCGCAGGTCTCCCAGAACCTTGCGGACATGTGCGCCCATGGCCGCGGCGTCGTCCCCGAACCGGTCCAGATGCAGCGGTCCGAGCGGCGATGTCTGGCAAAGCCCGACCTTCCCGGACGAGATTTCCGCAACCTCCAGCGACGCGCCGCCAATATCGCACATCAGGCCCCTGGCACCGGGCCAGCCCAGCAAAACACCCTGTGCCGACAGTTTCGCTTCCGCCCGTCCGCTTGCAATCTTGAGCGAAATGCCGGTTTCCCCAAGCACCTCTTGGCAAAACTCCTTGCCATCTTTCGCTTCGCGCACCGCCGCGGTTGCCACGCCGTAAAGCGGGGTTGCATTCATCCCCTGAGCCAGAAGCGCGAACCGCTTGAGCGCCAGCAACGCCCGAACGCGCCCTTCGGGATTGAGATATCCCGTCGTCAGCACACCCGCGCCAAGACCGCAGAGTATCTTTTCGTTGAAGAAATAGGCAGGCGAGCGCGCAGCACCGTCAAAAATGACCAGCCGGACCGAGTTTGAGCCCACATCGACCACACCCAGACGTTCAAGCTTGCGCTTAGCGGAATACTGAAAAAGCGGCAGCCCCGAAACACCCTTGTCGCCGTGTTTCTTTTTCGCGTTCAAATCTGGCGCCCCTTCTTGAGCCGCATCCTTTTTACCTGAATCGGCGGGGCGGCTCTATCTTGTTGGTTTTACGCGCAATTCACTCCGAAAACCGGTTCCCACTTTTCGGATTGCGCTCTAAAGCGCGTTGACATTAGAACGCGACGCCCCGGCCATCAAGCGCCTGCTCGTCTTTGTGGCCCAAATATCCAAAATGCCGCACAAACAGCCGGCGCGCCCCGGTCAGACCGGATGCAGGGCCGCAAAAAAGCCCGGCATGTCACGTCAGTCACTCGTATGCGTCAGTTCCGGAACATCCTTTGCTCCGACCGACCCGCGTCCTGAAAGCGACGGATTCTCCATGAAGAACCTGTGGCAACTGAAAAGCGGCTCTGAGCCATCGGCGTCATGGCGACTGAAACGCCCGTCCGCCCCCAGGACCCAGCTTTGCGCCTGATCTGCAAGGTTGGCCGCCATGATCTGGCTCATGACCTGCGCATGGACCGTCTTGTTCCTGATCTCCACCAGCGATTCGACCCGCCGGTCGAGGTTTCGGCCCATCCAGTCGGCCGAAGACATGAAAACCCGCGCCTTTTTCGACGGCAACCCGTGACCATCGCCAAAACAGACGATGCGCGAATGTTCAAGGAAACGTCCCACAATGGATTTCACGCGAATATTGTCCGACAGCCCCTTGATGCCCGGACGCAACCCACAAATGCCCCGCACCACAAGCGATATCCGCACCCCGGCACGGGACGCGGCATAGAGCGCGTCAATCACGTCGGATTCGATCAGGGAATTCATCTTGGCCCAGATTTCTCCGGGTTTGCCGGCACGCGCGAATTCGTTCTCCCGCGCGATCGCCGCCAGCAACGCACCCTTCAGGCCATCCGGTGAAATCGTCAGGTATTCCAGATGATCGGGCTTGGCGTATCCCGAAACATAATTGAAGACCTTGGTGGCATCGCGTCCAAGGGCGGCATCGCAGGTAAACAGGGAGAGGTCCGTGTAAATCCGCGCCGTGATGGGATGGTAATTGCCGGTTCCAAAGTGCGTATACGTCACCAGTTTTCCGTTTTCACGCCGCACGATCGTGGAAATCTTCGCGTGCGTCTTCCAATCCAGAAACCCATAGACAACATGCGCGCCCGCGCGTTCCAGCCGCCGCGACTGGCGAATGTTCGCGGCTTCGTCAAACCGCGCCTTCAACTCGACCAGCGCGGTGACCGATTTGCCTTCTTCGGCGGCCTCGCAAAGAGCCGACACAATCGGGCTTTCGTTTGAGGTGCGATAAAGTGTCTGCTTGATCGCCAGCACATCCGGGTCCGCCGCTGCCTGTTTCAGAAAGCGCACAACCATGTTGAACGTTTCGTAAGGATGATGCAGCAGCATGTCTTTCTGGCGGATCGCGCCAAATATATCGCCGTCGTGATCGTGGACACGTTCCGGCACCCGGGGGCTGAAACCGGGCCACAACAGGTCTGGCCGGTTTTCCGACACAAGCTCTCCCAGATCGGAAATGCCGATCATGCCGCCCATCTCGATCACTTCCTCGTCGCCCACATCCAGCGCGCGGGTGACCAGCCTGCGAAGGTTTCCCGGTGCCTCGCCCGATAACGACATCCGGATAACGGCCCCGCGCCGACGACGCTTGAGCGCCGTTTCAAACTCGCGCACCAGATCCTCGGCCTCCTCTTCGACCTCCAGATCGCTGTCGCGCAGGATGCGGAACGTGCAATTGCTTCGAATGCTGTAGCCGGGGAAAAGCGCCCCGATGTTTTCCAGCAAAAGCTCCTCGAGCGGCAGGAACCGCTGCCTGCCGTCGGCACTGTCCGGCAAGGGCACGAAACGGCTGATTTGCCGTGGGATCGGCAAAAGCGACATCAGTTTCCGACCGTCTTTCCCGCGGACGAGTTCGAGCGCCAGCGACAGACCCTCGTTGGCGATGAAGGGGAACGGATGCGCCGGGTCGATGGCCAGAGGGCTGAGGATTGGAAAGACCTGCTCCAGAAACACATCTTCCAGAAACGCACGATCCCCGTCGGCCAGCTGATCGCGCGTCAGAATGGCGATGCCGACCGTTTCCATTTCTTCTTTCAGTTCCTCCCAGCAGGATTGCTGGCGCAGCATCAACGCACGGGCATCGGCGTCGATCAGCTCCAACTGGGACCGCGGGCTCAGTCCGTCGGCCGCCGGGCGTTCGACCCCCGCGCGGGCGAGTTCGCGCAGGCCCGCAACGCGCACCGTGAAGAACTCGTCAAGATTGGTCGAGGATATGGACAGGAAGCGCACGCGCTCCAGCAACGGGACCGACCCGTTCGAAGCCTCTTCCAGCACCCGCCAGTTGAACGCCAGCCAGGACAGCTCGCGGTTGAAAAAGCGCCCGGGACCGTCAAAGTCCAGCCCGGGAAATTCCCGAGCCTCCTCAAACGGCGCGTGAAGGAAATCGGCATTGGTCATGGTTCGTTTCAGTTCTTTTCCAGCGTGGTTCAGAGACGGCGCGTAAATATGCCCGAATTCGTCAAAGCTTGTCCAGAACCTGCCCCGCAAGACGTCGCGTGACGGGCCGTTTCAGGGCCAGTGCCTCGCGATCCAGTGCCACGACCAGCCTCTGCACACTTGCCGCCGAACGCTCCATCCGGCCCAGAAGGAATTCGATCACGCCGGGCGGCACGACCAGTTGCCGATCGTTGAACTGCTTGACCAGCAACGTTGCCAGCAAGGCGTCATCGGGGGGCGCGATCGCGGCTGTGAAACTGGCCTCGATCCGGCTCTTGAGATCGGGCAGACGGAACCCGATCCTTGCGGGCGCACAAGTGGCTGTCATCAACAGGTGGATTTCACCGCCCTGCGCGCGGTTGACCAGATGAAAGAGCGCCTCTTCCCCGGCGCTGTCACCGCAGATTTCATCGATGTCTTCAAGAACAAGTCTCGTCCCCTCCGGCACAGGGGCGAACTTTAGGGTTCCGCCATTTTCGCACCTCTGGAAATGCCCCGCGACATCGCCCTGCCATACCCGCGCCAGATGGGTTTTGCCGCTCCCCGCGTTCCCCGTCACGATCAGCCGGTTGCCGGGCCAGTCGCGCCAGCGCTCGATCGAGCGCAACGCCACCTCGTTGGACGGCGCCACAAAGAAATCCTCGCGCCCGAACGCAGACCTGACCGGCAGGTCGAATGTCAGTTGGCTGGGCACGGTCTCAATCCTGCCCCTTCAGCCCTTTGTAAAGGCGTCCTTCCAGGTATTGGCGGATGCCAAAACGTGAAAAGACCCCGATCATGGCTGCCGTGGGCACGGCAACCAGCATACCGACGAAACCGAACATGGTTCCGAAAACCGACAATGCGAACATCAGCCAGACCGGGTGAAGCCCGACCGATCCACCGATCAGGCGCGGTGTCAGAACATTGCCTTCGACCATCTGACCGACCACGAAAATACCGGCAACGACGCCAATCCACCAGGGTTCCGACCAGAACTGGAACATGGCAAGCCCGATGGCCAGAACCCCTCCCACCAACGCGCCCACGTAAGGGATAAACGAAACAAGCCCGGCGATCAGCCCCACCACCAGCCCGAATTGCAAACCGACCAGCGCCAGAGCGACGGCGTAATACGCGCCGAGGATCGAACTGACCGTGATCTGCCCGCGCACGAACCCGGCAAGCACCTGATCGACCTCCACCGCAAGATCGCGCAGTTGTTGTTTGTGATCAAGCGGCAGCCAGCCATCGATGATCGCAACCATCCGGTCCCAATCCAGCAGCAGGTAAAAGGCCACGACCGGGACGACGACGATGAAGATCACGATATCGATCAGCGAAAAGGCCGAACTGATCAGCGTGTTGGCAATCTGCCCGCTTTGCGCCCGCAAAGACGTAGCTATTCCGTTGAGAGTTTCGCGCAACGCCGAGTCCGGTTCCATCAGGGTCGGAATGTATTTCTGGAGAAAATCCTGGATGGTCTGGGAATAGGTCGGCGCGGCTTCGATGAGCGCGCTCAACTGGTTGATGAATGTCGGGATCAGGATCAGCGCCATGGCGACGAAGACGAACATGCCGACGAACGTGATGATGATCGTCGCGACGACCCGGCTGCACCCCATTTTTTCCAGCCGGTCCGCGACCGGGTCCAGAAAATAGGCCACGGCGGCCCCGGCGATGAACGGCAGGATCACGTTGCCAAGGGACCACATGAGGACGCCAAGGACAAGCGCACCAATGCCCCACCAGCGCAGTTGTTCCGAAACGGAAAGCGACATTGACCGGCCCTCGCAAACTAAACACGGCCCGGTTTTGGCGCAGCACCCGTGCTGATGCAAGCAAAACCGCCCGCCAGGGGACGCCCGCTGACTGTTCGGGCTGACGCACGGCTTGAAACTTGCCCTTCCCGCGCGCAAGATCGCCTCCAAGGAAAAAAGGAGGTTCCATGTCCCCCGTTGAAACCCTGGCCGAGGTTTGCCTCTCCACGCGCGAATTGCGCGACGATCTGCCGTTTTACACCAACACGCTTGGCCTCGCGCTTGACATGATCTTTCCTGCCGACAATCCGAGGGTTGCGGTGTTGTCCGGCCACGGTCTGCGTGTGCGCATCGAGAAAGACGCACCCGAGCCACCGGGTACCCTGCGCATTCTGACACGCGATCCCGATGGTTTCGCAAACGGCGCCCGCACGCTGACTGCCCCGAACGGAACCCGGATCGAGATTGAACCGCTTCACCCAGAGCTTGCGCAGCCAACGACCGCCCATGAATTCGCCGTGCGCCGTCTTCGCGACGAAGCACCCTGGATCATCGGGCGCGCCGGCATGCATTACCGCGACCTGATCCCGTCACGCCTTGGGGGGTCGATCATCGCCAGCCACATTCGCATACCCGACGGCGGACCTGTTCCCGACATGGTGCATTACCACACGGTCGGATTTCAGCTCATATTCTGCTACAAGGGCTGGGTCGACGTCCTTTACGAGGATCAGGGCAACGACATGTTGCGCCTGAGCGCCGGCGATTGCGTGATCCAGCCGCCCGAAATCCGCCACCGCGTCTGCCACGCTTCGCCGGATATCGAAGTGATCGAAATCGGCGTGCCTGCCGAGCATGTGACCACGATCGACCACGAGATGACGCTGCCAAACGGCCACGGTGATCCCGCGCGCGAGTGGCAGGGACAGACCTTTGTGCACCACGTCAGGAAAGGGGCGACGTGGCAGCCCTTCCGCATCCCGGGTTTCGTCTGCCGCGATACCGGGATCAACGCGGGCACCAGGGGTGTTGCCGGCATTCAGGTGGCCCGGTTTGACGGCCCCCAGCCCCCCGCGACGACCCACGACACCGACATCCACTTCAGCTTTGTCATGGACGGCACTATGACGATTGCCGCCAAGGGTCAGGAACCGCGCACCCTTGCCGCCGGCGACAGTTTCGTCATTCCGCCCGGCCTTGCGGTCAGGTATTCGCAATGTTCGGACAACTTTGAACTGCTCGAAGCCAGCCTGCCGGGAACATTCAGAACCGATGTT
>CAYXNM010000018.1:0-2453 GCA_964466385.1 uncultured Rhodobacter sp.
GCCGATTCAGGTAAAAAGGACGCGGCTCTAGCGGTTTGCGTTTCTGGCGATATCTAATTGTGGTCCTGACGACGTGGTTCAGATCAAACGCGAAACACCGCAAGATAAGGAAAGCAACCGGGGACTTCTTTTGTGTCGTCACCAGACGCCGCACGGGTCGCGGTGTCATCAGGCGTGGTTCCAGTCGTTCGGATCGTCGGAATTTCCCGGCGACAGTCCGACAATGTCCCCGTCGGTCGAGCATCCCAGCCCCAGAACGGTCCGGTTGGCGTAGGAAAAATAGGCGCTCACCTGATTTAGCTCCAGTATCTCTCCGTCAGACCAGCCCGCCTGCCGCAACGCGTCGATTGTCTGTACGGTCATGTCCGCGGGGGCCCTGGTCAATGCGCCTGCATATTCCATCGCCAGTTTCTGCTTGCGATCCAGCGGGGCAAGTTCGGGGTTCCGTGCGTCGATCGCGGCGCGGATGGCAGCGGCACGGGCGGGATCATTCAGCAGACGCTGAAGTCCGGAAAAATGGTGGTCCACGCAATAGGAACACCGGTTGAGTGCGCTGACCCAGACGCCGAGAACCTCCAAAAACCATTTCGGAACCGTGTTGGAACCGTGATGCAGGACGTTCTTATAGATCGCCATGTGCCCTTCCATCGAGTGAGGGCGCAGGCTGTGCAACATCATGATATTGTCGACATTGTCATCCGGACCTTTCACCCGGTCGTAAAGGCGGCGCAGCTTGCCCGTTGAAGCGTGGTAGGGGACGGTTTCGATCCATGGCATGGGGTGGCCTCTTGTTCGGTTACGTGTTCGTGCCGGGCCATGGTCGGCAATTTGAAAGGGGAAGGGAAGGTCAAAACCTTACAAGGAAGCCTGACGGATAATGCGCAGTGCTCTGGCGGGAACGGGCTGTTTGCCGGTTTCAATGCCGGCGATGGACAGGGCAATCCGCTGGGCGGGCTTTGGCGGGAGGCGCTTCAGGATCGCGGCGACATCGCTGGTCGAGAGGTCCGACAAAAGAATGGCCGCGACTGAGGGGTGTTGACCAAGCAGGAAAGGCGCCGGGTTTTTTCGAAAGGCCCTGACGGGGGCGGCGCCTTGCCCTGCCGCAAAAGGACGCGCAGGCGTGGGGTCTTTCCTGGTCGGCGATGCGGCGGGCTGGGGCTTCTGTGCGCGCGGTTCTCCGAGATCACGGGCGAGATCGGCCAGGAGCCGGTGCAGCAATTCTTTGCTGGGCGGCGTCTTGCGGCCGGGTGTTTTGTGCGAAGATCCGCCGAGTTTATCTTGGGGAATGCCAAGATATTCCATCACCAGTTGCGCTTTGGCGGCACCTGACAATTTGGCCAGTTCCTGCGTTGTGTCGCGTGTCGCGGACGGTCCGCCAGCGGAGGGCGCGACAGGAGGGTTTTTCACAAGCGGTTTCAAAAATAGCTCCTGACCAGTGCGCCGGACAGCAGACCCCAACCGTCCGCCACGACAAAAAAGGCAAGTTTGAATGGCAGGCTGACGATCGCGGGTGGCACCATCATCATCCCCATGGACATGAGTATGGCAGCAACCGCCAGATCGATAATGAGGAAAGGAAGGAAAACCAGAAACCCGATTTCAAAAGCCCGCTGGATTTCGCTCAACAGGAAAGCCGGCACCAGCGTGGCCAGATCACCCGGTTCAGCGGCCGTCGGCGGCAGATCCGCCCCGCGCGCCGAAAGCAGCGCGGTCATGGTGTCGGGGTCCACGCGGTTTTGCATGAACTCGCGGAAGGGACCCATCGCCAGGTTGAAAGCGGTTTCCGGATCGATCGATCCGGCCATGAGCGGTTCGATCCCCAGCGCCCAGGCCCGGCTGAAAACCGGTTCCATCACGAAATAGGTCAGAAACAGGGCAAGGCTGACGATCATCATGTTGGGCGGGGCCTGTTGCAATCCGATGGCCTGGCGCAGGATCGAAAAAACCGTCACCATGAATGGAAAACAGGTGACCATGATCGCCAGACCCGGGGCGAGGCTCAAGACGGTTACAAGGGCAAAGAGCTGGATGCTGCGTAATGTCAGCGAGCCGTTTTCCCCCAGATCGACCGAGATTTGTTGCGCAGAGGCAGGCAAGGGAAAGGTCGCCAGCAAGAAGACCGTGATCGCGCCACAAACCCAAAAGGCGGTTTTGTGGTGGCTGGTATTAAAGGTCGCGGCCAAGATCCGACACCTCGGTCAGACGAACGGCAAGCTGGCCTGCCTGATCGCCTTCAAGTTCGGTCAGGTTGCCGCGGGCAATCATCTTTTCCCCCACGAAAAGCTCGACCGGGTCGTCGATGCGCCGGTCCAGCGGCAAAACCGAATCTTCGGTCAGGTTGACCAGATCGCGGATCAACGGGCGGGCGCGGCCGACCGAAATGGTGATCTCAATCGGCACGCCGCCAAACGGGTTGCCGTTGGATGGCTGCTCCCTTGCGGCGTCGTTTTGGG
>CAYXNM010000018.1:2553-29545 GCA_964466385.1 uncultured Rhodobacter sp.
ATTTCCGGAAGAACGACACGGATCATGGCCTCGATCATTGGTTTCAGGGATGTTAAAACGTCGTGCCTCGCCTCGACATGCGTGAAGGCGCATTGCTCCAGAACGTCGGTCAGCGCACACAGCGCCTTTTCCTGCGCCGCGCCGGCCCTTTCGCGCGCCTGACGCTCGCCCTCCTCAAACCCTTGTTGCCAGGCCTGGGCGCGAAGGGTCTTTAACCGGTTTCCGGGTAGAAACACAGTTCTTGCCTGGGTTTGCGGCCGGTCGAATTCCTCAAAACTTAACGGCGAGGTCATCAGGCAACCTCTTCGCTTGTTTCAATCCAGTTGCGCAGAACTTCAACGGTTTCATCCTGCCTCTCAGAAATGATCTGGCGCAGTTGCGTTACCGGGTCGGCATTGGCTGCATCCCCGTCCTCCGGCCCCGCGATCGAAAACTGCAACTGGTCGCCCAGTTCGTCGAATTCGACATCCCCGGCGTTTTCTTCCGGTCCGGGAAGTGCTGTCAGCGCGGGTGCGGTAAGGATCGGGCGCACAACGAACATGCCCAGAACGATGACGACGATGGCCAGCATCGCGGCTTTCAGCAATCCCGCCGCGTCGGCCGTGAAACCGTCAAGAAAGGAAGACGTCGCTAGCGTTCCCTGCACGACTTGCTCCGGGAATTCCATCGATTTGATGGTCACGACATCGCCGCGCGCTGGATCAAAACCGACGGCGGATTTCACAAGGTCGGAAAGCGCGGCCAGTTCCGCGTCCGGGCGGGGGGACCACGTGGCGCTGCCGTTGCTGTCCGGGGTCACAAACCCGTTGACCATGACCGCGACGCTCAGCCGGCGAATGGTGCCGGGGGCCTTCGTCACTTCGCGCGTGGTCTCGGACACTTCATAGTTGATGCGCTCGCGCGATTCGGAATTCGCGCTTTTTGAGGTCGCGTCCCCACCCGCTGCATTGCCTGAAGGCAAATTGCTGGCGACGGTTACCGTCGGACCGCCGCTGTCAGACGCATTGCCGGAGATTTCCTGTGTGTCGCTGCTGATCGCGACCCTGCCCTGGGGGTCAAATCGTCTCTCGACAATTTTTTCTGAATCCAGAGCCGTCGCCAGGTTGACCTCGACCACCGCGTTCCCCGGACCCACGCGGGCAAAGAGCAGGCGCTCTACGTTCTTGCGAATCCCATCCGCCCTTGATTTGGAATATCCCGTACCATTCCCCGTGCCGCCCGCAGGCGCGATGATCCCGCGGTCGGCATCAATTACGGAAACCGACTCCGGCGACAGCCCCGCCACGGCCGAGGCGACAAGGTATCGCAGCGCCCGCGCGCGATTGACGGCCAGCGCCCCTGAGGACAGCTTTACCGTCACCGAGGCGACCGGTCTTGGCGATATCGCGAAGGGAGAGGTCACCTGGTTTGAAATGTGGACCCGCGCGGATTTTATCTGGGGCCAGGCAAGGATGGTTCGGGCAAGTTCCCCTTCCTTGGCGCGCCAGTAAGCGGCGTCAAACATCTGGGCCGTCGTGCCGAATCCCGTCAACTTGTCCAGCAGTTCGTACCCCGAAGCGCCCGAACCGGGCAGACCTTCGCCAGCCAGAGACATCCGGATCTGATCGCGCCTGGACCCGTCGACATAGATCGCGTCGCCCCTGACCGAATAGGCCAGCGCACGCTGATCGAGCGCGGCAATCACCTCACCCGCGACATCGGGTTCGAGGCCGGCGTAAAGAAGTGTCATCGAAGGAGAACCGGACATTCGCGCCAAGAGCAGAACGGCGGCAAACACGAAAACCCCCGCCAACCCGACAATGATCCTGCGGCGCGTGTCAAGGGTGTTCCAGAGAGAAAGAAGCTGCTGCACTGCCGGCCCCGTTATGTTTCCGCAATCATTCTGATCCCGGTTCGTCCAGACCCGAAACTGGCTGAGCGGCCTTAACATTTGGTTAGCTCAGCCGGGATAAAAACAGGGCCGCAATCACCGGCTCGATCAAGGAAAACCCGTGACCGACAAACTGTTACCAGATGACGCCGAGACGGGTCCACCGGGTGGGCGCAAGCCACTGTTGATCGGTCTGCTTGCCGCGCTGGTTCTTGGCGGTGGCGGGTTTTACGCAACCTACTCCGGCTTGATCGGTGGTGGGGGCGCGTCGCCCGAAACCCAGGAAGGTCACGGTGATCAGACTGCCGAGGGGGCCGCGCCAATGCCGGGTGTTGCGTTTGTTCCGCTGGAGCCTTTGGTTGTGTCCCTGGGGAACAGCGCCACCAACCGATACCTTCGGTTTGGCGCCCAACTGGAGGTCGAGGCGGACGCGCGCGAAGACATTGCGACGCTCACACCACGGGTTCTCGATGTGCTCAACGGTTATCTCCGCGCCGTGGATTCGCGCGATATCGAAGATCCGGCGTCGCTGGGCCGGTTGCGCGCGCAAATGTTGCGCCGCGTTCAGGTGGTCACGGGCGAGGGTCGTGTCCGCGATTTGCTGGTGACCGAATTTGTCTTGAACTGAGGAAAAGAAAATGGCGCTACTGGCCGACGTTGTCCTTTTTATCGCCGCACTGGGCGCCGCCTTTTATTGCCGGATGCTGGCCGTCCGGCTGCGCCGACTGTCCGACACGGACCAGGGACTGGGAGGCGCGATATCCAGCCTGTCGATACAGGTCGACGAAATGAATGCAGCCCTTGCCGGGGTCGCGGAAACCGCCGAACAGCGAACGCGCGATCTTGACCGGCTGACCGCGCGGGCCGACCGCGCCTCGCGCCGGTTGGAGCTGGTTCTGGCCAGTTTGCACGAAACGGACAACCCGCCTGACGGGGAAGGGGATCACCCCGAAACGCGTCAAATCCAGCGGAACGGATCACGGCTTCTGACCCGAAAACCACGGCCCAGGAAACAAGGAGCGGCGCGATGAGCCGGTCCGCGCATTCGGTCCGCGCTTTTCGGAACGCGGGGGGTCTTGCCACGATCTCTGCCGCGCTGATCCTGTCGGGGTTGCTGCGGGTCGGGGGTGCGAATCTGGCCTTTGCCAGCGCTGAAATCCCGCAGACTTCCCCCGCGCATGAGGTCTCGGATACGGTACCGCGGGAATGCAAATCGTCGCGGGACGTGGAACAGATGCTTGCATCGATCAGCGACCGGCAAGCCCAGCTTGACCAGCGCGAGCGGCGCCTGGAAAACCGGATGCAGGCGCTCAACGTTGCGGAAAACCGCCTGAAGGAAAACACCCAACGGCTGATAGACGCCGAAAACCGCCTGTCAGAAACGCTGGCGATCGCCGACAGCGCGGCGGAAGACGACCTGGCGCGTCTGACGGCGGTATACGAGAACATGAAGCCCAAGCAGGCAACCGGGTTGTTCGAAAAAATGGCGCCTGAATTCGCAGCCGGGTTTCTTGGCCGGATGCGCGCGGATTCAGCCGCGGCGGTGATGGCGACGCTCAGCCCGGAAAAAGCCTATAAAATCAGCGTGATTCTTGCAGGAAGAAACGCCCGCGCTCCGACCAACTGAGGTTGACGATGAAGCTTTGTTAATCGGTTGGCCGCATGATGTCGGCAGACCCGGACGTTCGGGCTCCAAGAGGGGAAACAGTTCAGGCCATGGTCGGAATCATTGGCATAATCATTATCTTCGTGATGGTTTTTGGCGGATTCGTGTTTGCCGGCGGTCATCTTGATATCATCATGCATGCGATGCCGCACGAGATGATCATTATTCTCGGCGCCGCGATCGGTGCCTTTGCCATTGGCAGCGACATGGCGGGCATCAAGCACACCGTCAAGGACGTGGGAAAGGTCTTCAAAGGCGCCAAATGGCGCAAGCAGGATTATCAGGATCTGCTGTGTCTGCTGTTTGAGCTTATCAGGCTGGGCAAGCAAAACCCGATGGCTCTGGAAGAGCATGTCGAGGGCCCCGAGGACTCTGCGGTCTTCGGGAAATTCCCCAAGCTGCAGGGTGACAAGGAAACACGAAACCTGATCTGCGATACACTGCGCTCCGCCCTGATGAATTACGACGACCCCAATCAGGTCGAGGAGGTTCTGGACAAACGGATGGAGCGGAACCTGACCCACGCGCTCCACTCCAGCCACATGTTGCAGATAATCGCCGACGGCCTGCCGGCGCTTGGCATCGTCGCGGCCGTTCTGGGGATCATCAAGACAATGGGTTCCATCGATCAACCCCCGGAGATTCTGGGCGAACTGATCGGCAGCGCGCTTGTTGGAACGTTCATGGGGGTGTTCCTCGCCTACGGAATTGTCGGACCGTTTGCATCGCGCGTAAAATCGGTTGTCGAGGAAGATCAGTATTTTCATCAGCTGATTCGCGAAGTTCTTGTTGCGAACCTGCACAATCACGCGGCCAATATCTGTATCGAAGTCGGGCGGCAGAACACACCCGGTTTTCTGCGCCCCGATTATGCCGAGCTGGAGGAGGCTCTCAAAGAGGTCAAGCAGGGCGCGGTTGCCTGATGCGCCCCCTGCTGGCCCTGATCGTGTCGGTCTTGGTCGGCCTGTTTATTTCTGCGGGCGATCCTTTGGCCCAGACAGTGGTGGTTCGCTCGGGCGAGCACCGCGACTTTTCGCGTCTGGTGCTGGAGTTTGCTCATCTGAACGGTTGGGAACTGCGCCGGCGCAACGACGAATACGATCTTAGGGTGATGGCTGACAATCAGCCGATCGATATTTCCCGCGTCTTCCGGTTCATACCAAAATCCCGCCTCATGGCGATTTCACAGGACACCGGCAGCGCCGGACTGATCCGAATGACGATCTCGCGCGACCATCGTGTGGCCGCGACAGAGATGTCACCCGGAAAGCTTGTCGTGGATATCCGCCGCGGACCCGCGGGCGCAGCCAACGGGCTGGTCGCCAGCGGAGGCGACCCCGTGCCCTTGCGCCCGCGACAACCGCCGGTTCCCCTGACGGGCGGTCGGGAACGTTATGTCGCTGATGCCGCAATTCGGAACCCGCGGGCAAATCGCACTCGCGCCGATATCCCGCCAGAACTTTCCAAGCGCAAGGTCGTTGTAATACCGGCGCCCATGCCCGATTTTCGCGTACTGAAAGCACAGGAACAGTTGATCGACAGCCTCGACAAGGCGTTGGAGCAGGGAATTGTCATCCCGGCGGATCAGCACTCCTCGCACCGGATGATTGTGCCGCAAATCCGGTTTGCGGACGACCCGAAAGCCGCCGGTGAAGGCGCAGAGAGCCTCTCGCCCGGACCCGATGCACGTGAAACGGAGGTTTCGGAGAACTCCTATTTCGACCATCTCAACGTCAGGTCAGCGACGGTTTTTGACAGGCAGCAGGAACGGGCCCCGCAGGCCGCGGCGGGGCGGTCCGTCGATGGTTCACCCTGTCTTGACGATCAACAGCTGGACCTGTCTGACTGGGTCGGTGATGCGCCGGTTCATCGCCAGATTTCACAGCTGCGCTTGCGCCTGATGGATGACGTAGATCGGGTCAATCTGCCGGTCTTGCAGCAACTTGTAAGGCTTTATGTCGTGATGGGCTTTGGAACCGAAGCACGCGCGCTCATGCGGTCCGTTCACACCAGGTTGCCCGATGAATCCCTGCTGACGGATTTGTCGATCCTTATCGAAAACGGCGCGCTTGACGACCGCAATGGCGCGCTTGAAGACAGCCGGGTTCTTGCGTCGCAGTCGGGCTGCAAGGGGGCGGCCGGGATGTGGGCCTTGCTTGCGATGTCTGGGGTGCCACTTGGCCAGACGCCCGACCGGAATATGATCAACGGTTATTTTTCCAACCTTTCAGGCGACCTTCGCCGAAGGATCGGCCCGGTCCTCGGAGAGATCCTGTTGTCCGCGGGCTTTGAAGAGGAAGCCCATTCGGTCGCCCGCATCATCGTGCGCGCGTCGGGGGACGACGGACCCGCATCCAAGCTCTTCAACGCCAGACTTGATCTGAAGAGCAACAAACGCCCGCACGCACGTCTTGCGCTTGCCGGCCTGATCGACGGGAACCGTCCGAACGCACCGGTCGCGCTGATGGTACTGGCGCGGGATTATCTGGCACAGGGTGAGCCGGTCCCAAACGCGATCGAAGTTGAGATCGGGGCAAGGGCGTTTGAGTTGCGCCACAGTAAACTGGGACAGGAACTGAAGGCGCTGGAGATCGAAATTCTCACCACACGAGGCGATCAGGAATCGGCGTTGGACAACCTTTCGCACGAGATTCTTGTCGGAACGCTGGAGCCATCGGGGATCAGGAACCTGACAAACCAGGTTTTCCTGTCCTTCAGGTCGGCGGATGCGGGCAGCGTGGCTTTCGTGCCGGTCTATTATAAGTACCGAAGCCTTCTGGGTCGGGATCCGGGTTTTGACACGGCACGCCGGCACGTTGCGGAATTGCTGCTGAAGGCAAGCCTTCCGGATGCGGCCCTTTCCACACTGATACCGGTGGCCGGGCGCATGACCGACGATACCAGACTGCTCTACGCCGGTGCGTTCTTGCAATCGGACCGACCGTCGGAAGCCCTCAGCATCCTTTCCCGCGTCAGGGGGGATGCCGCCCGGCAGGTCAGGATGTCGGCGCTTTCGCGCCTGAAAGAATATGACCAGGCAGAGTCCATCGCACTTTCCGCAAATGAGAGTGCCCTGCGCGATGACGTTTTCTGGCTGGCGGGACGCGAGGCAGAGGTCACAAAAAGCAAGATCCCGTCACGCCATATTTTCGCGCCCTATATGCGCGCCCGGCCCACGGAACGTGCGATACCCGGACCTTTCCCGCATGAACCGGTGATCACCGATCCGGGTATTTCGCTGGCGCGCGTGCGCGCATTGCTTGAGCAAAGCAGAACAGCGCGCGCAGAGACGGAGGCGTTGAAAACCCAGCATCCGTTTCCCTGACCAAACGCAATCCCGGACAAACGCAACCAAAGTCACGATTTGGCAACTTTCGTTGGCGTATCATCAACCGGAATACCGTCGCCAGAAGGCACACACAGATGTCAAATATCAATCCTTGGGCCAACGGCCACGGCATATCGCCAAAAGTGGCGATTTGCCTGGGACTGGGGGTCATGGTCCTGCTGGCCGGGTTGCACCCCTTGTCCGCACGCGCGCGAAAAGCCGTGGGGGACGGCGGCATCTGCAATATCTCCGCACGAAAGGCCGCCAGGAAAACCGGTGTCCCGCTCTCCGTGCTCATGGCCATTTCCCTCGCCGAGACTGGCCGGAAAACCGCGGGAAAACTGCAACCGTGGCCCTGGACGGTCAACATGGAGGGCGCGGGAAACTGGTTTGACAGCAGAACCACCGCGCTAAGCTATGCCGTCAAGAATTACAAACGCGGTGCGCGCAGCTTTGACATCGGGTGTTTTCAGATCAATTACAAATGGCACGGGGATGCTTTTTCCTCGATCGACCAGATGTTCGACCCGGACGTCAACGCGCTCTATGCCGCCCGTTATCTGTTGGACCTTTTTCAGGAGAAGGGCGACTGGAAATCGGCGGCGGGTGCTTATCATTCACGCACGCTGAAATATGCGCAACGGTATGCCGACAGGTTCGCCAGGCTTCATTCCGAATTGACCGGCAGCGGCGCATTTCCCGATGGGGCAAAAAAGGCCAGGACCAACCGTTATCCCCTGCTTCAGGCGCTGGCGACATCAGCCGCATCCAGGGGATCACTTGTCAGGATCGCAAGCGGGCAGGGTGGCGGCGCGTTGATCGGCCCTCCCGCCGGACGGCTCTACTAGCAAATGGCAAACGCAGGCGTTTCTTTGGCAAAGGCAGGGTTTCAGCCGACGATCCTGCTGGCAATGGCTCTTATGACCGTCATTGTGATGATGGTATTGCCCATGCCGTCCTTTGTGCTGGATATTGGTCTGGCGGCGTCCTTTGCCCTGGCAATCCTGATCTTCACGGTCACGCTGTTTGTTGAACGGCCGCTGGATTTTTCCGCTTTTCCGACCGTTCTGCTGGCGTCGCTGATGTTACGGCTCTCGCTCAACGTTTCATCGACCAAACTGATCATCGGTCAGGGTCATAAAGGCACGTCGGCGGCGGGCAACGTGATCGAGGGGTTTGCGAATTTCGTCATGGGCGGCAGCGTGTTGCTGGGGCTGGTCGTCTTTGGCGTTCTGATCATTGTCAACTTCATCGTCATCACCAAAGGGGCTGCAAGGATGGCCGAAGTCGGCGCCCGATTTGCGCTGGACGGAATGCCTGGAAAACAACTGGCCATCGACAGCGACATGTCGGCGGGCGCGATCGGCCACGCCGAAGCCAAGGAAAGACGCCAGATCGAGCAGGCCGAAACGACGTTTTTCGGCTCTCTTGACGGGGCCTCGAAGTTCGTAAAAGGGGACGCGGTTGCAGGGCTTCTGATCACGCTGCTGAACCTTGTCATGGGGCTGATCATTGGTGTTTTCATGCATGACATGCCGGTTTCGCAGGCACTGGAAACCTATGCGATTCTGACTGTCGGGGACGGTCTGGTGACCCAGATTCCGGCGGTGATCATCTCAATCGCGTCTGCCCTGTTGCTGTCGCGCGGGGGAACGGCGGGGTCTGCCGACAAAGCGCTTTTTGAACAGCTCGGGCGCCACCCTTCGGCCCTGTTTGCCGTGGCGATCCTTATGTTTCTGTTTGCACTTGTGCCGGGCCTGCCGTTCACGCCGTTTGTCATGGGGTCGGGCGTACTTGCCGCAAGCGCGTGGGCGGTTGGATTGCGCGGCCCCAAACCGCCGGACGCCGAAACCACCGAAATGACCCCCGCGCCGGACGCGGAAAAATCCATGGGTGACAGGATGGAGATCGACGAAATCCACGTGGAGTTCGCCCCTGACCTTGTGACGATGGCAATGGACGAGGCGACGGGTCTGGACGCGAGGATCGCCAATATGCGCAACCATATCGCCGCAAGCTACGGGCTGATCATCCCGGAAATACGTCTGACCGACAACAACAGCCTGCCCCAGGGCACCTATGTCATCCGCGTTCAGGGTGTCGAACAGGCGCGGGACGTCCTGGAACGGGATCAGGTTCTGGTTCTCCTGAAAGACGACGACCTGCCGGAAACTGGGGGCAAAGACGTGAAAGAACCGGTTTACGGTGCCCCCGCACGCTGGATGCCGGCGGATCTTCAGGAAGAATATGCGTTTCGCGGTCTGACGGTTGTTTCCCCGCCCGAGGTTCTGGCGACCCATCTGATGGAAGTCATCAAAAGGAATTTTTCGCGATTGCTGACATTCCGGGGATTGCGCCGAATCCTGGATGAGTTCGTCAACCTGTCTGACATCGGCAGACGCGATCTCAACCAGCGCATGCTGGACGAAATGATTCCCGAAAAAGTCCCGTTCGAGCAATTGCAGGCCGTTCTGCGACTGCTGCTTGATGAGCAGGTTTCGATAAGAAACCTGCCGCTGGTGCTGGAATCGATCAGCGAGGCGCGAACACATTGCACCCGCGTCGAGGATATTTGCGAGTTTGTCAGGCAACGGCTGGGATTTCAGATCATTGCCGAACTGCGACGCGAAGACGGCAGCCTGCCGCTCATCCAGCTTGCACCGGAATGGGAGCCTCTTTTCGAGGAACATACGATCAAGGGGGACTCCGGCCAGCCGGACATCGCCCTGCCGCCCGAAGAGTTCAACCGGCTGGCGAATTCGGTGGCCGAGAAAGTGTCAAAGGCCGGGGAAAACGGCACTTATCCGGCTGTTGTTACGTCGATCAGACGACGGCGGTTCCTGCGAACGGTTCTGGCTGCGCGCGGCATCATCAATCCGGTCTTTTCGTTCGAGGAAATCGGCACTTCGGTCAAGCCATCTCTGGTCGGGGTCGCATGACATGACCCCCGGCTGGAGCGAAATCCTCATGCCGCTCGAGGGACGCGTCCTGATCCTGTTTGCCGTATTCCTGCGCGTCGGCGCGGCCATGTCCCTGATGCCCGGTTTCGGTGAGCAGGCCGTTCCCATGCGTATCCGGCTATTGCTGGCCATTGCATTTTCGGCGATTGTCTGGCCCATGGTGCCGGTCGCGACTTTGCAATCCGGGACCGACTTTCCACCACGAATTTTCGTGACCGAGCCTGTAACCGGTCTGGCCATGGGGTTGATCTTTCGGCTGTTTGTCATGGTGCTTCAGCTTGCGGGAATGATGGCGGCGCAGGCAACTTCGCTCAGTCAGGTTTTTGGAGGGGGTGCAACGCCGGACCCCATGCCCGCTTTTGGCAATCTTCTGGTGATCGGCGGGCTTGCATTGGCAATGATCGCAGGGCTGCATGTCAAGCTTGCAACGGCGCTGGCGCAGTCCTATGCGGCCGTGCCGTTGGGTGTTTTTCCTTTGCCCGGCGACTTTTCGGCGTGGGGTGTTGCCGCCATCACCGACGCCTTTTCACTGGCCTTTTCGCTGGCGGCGCCGTTTGTCATCGCTTCGGTCATTTACAACGTAGCACTTGGCGCGATCAATCGGGCGATGCCGCAATTGATGGTCGCCTTCATCGGCGCACCGGCGATTACCCTTGGCGGTCTGGTATTGCTTGCGCTGACCGCGCCCGCCATCCTGACCATCTGGCTGCGCGCGTTTGGCGCGGGTCTTGCGGCCCCCTTCGGAGCGGTATTTTGAGTGAAGATGCGCCGGTGGGCGGTGAAAAAACCGAACAACCAACCGAAAAAAAGCTGAGCGACGCACGAAAACGTGGCGAGGTTGTGCGATCCCCCGACGTCTCGGCCGCCTCGGGGTATCTGGGATTTCTGAGCGCCGTCGTGGTCGCCGGTCCCGGCATGGCGGACCGTGTGGGCGCCGGCCTGTCTTCTTTCCTGAGATTGGCGGACACGTTACCGGCAAGATTGCTGGCGCCGGGCGGGGTTCACGTTCTATGGCCGACTCTCGCGGATATTCTGGCCGGAATACTGCCTTTGTTCGCGCTCCCGATGGCTGCGGTCGCGCTGTCCGTTCTGGCGCAGCGCGCAGTCGTATTCGCGCCCGAAAAAATCAAACCGAAGAGGTCGAGGATATCTCCGATCGCGGTTGCAAAAAACAAGTTTGGCCCCGGCGGGCTGTTCGAGTTTTCCAAGAGTTTCGCAAAACTGGTGATTTTCGCGCTGGTTCTGGCGGGTTATCTGCTCTTCAACAATGACGAGTTGCTGGGCAGTGTTCATGCAACCGCGGCACAGGTCGCGCTATTGATTGCACGGGATCTGGTTCAGTTCCTGTGGCTGGTTTTCGTCATTGCCGCGATCATCAGCATCGGGGATTATTTTTGGCAATCCTTCGAACACCGCCGGAAAAACATGATGTCGCGAAAGGAAATTCAGGACGAATCCAAAGAGTCCGAGGGAGATCCGCACATAAAACAGAAGAGACGGCAACAGGGTTATGACATCGCAACACAGCGCATGATCGCCGAAGTTCCGTTTGCAGACGTCGTGATCGTGAACCCTCAGCATTTCGCGGTTGCACTCAAATGGGACCGCTCCAGCGAGGCCGCGCCGGTTTGTGTCGCAAAAGGCGTGGATGAAGTCGCCGCGCGCATTCGCGAAACTGCGGCCGGTGCCGGTGTGCCGGTTCGGCGCGACCCGCCAACCGCACGCGCGATTTATGCTGTGGTCGAACTCGGCGCCGAGATTCACCCGGTTCACTATAGATCCGTCGCGGCGGCCATTCGGTTTGCGGAAAATGTCCGGAAAATGGCGGGGCACCGTCGGCGATGAATGGCCCTGAACAATCAAAAGGTCTTGTCGTGTTGACGAAAACGGCACAAACCAGCGCGTTGGCGCAGCTTGGTTCGCTCCTGCGCAGGGAGCGGAAGATAAAGCAGCAGATCCTGGCGCTGAACGACGGGGTTGCCCGCGCGGTCGTGATGTCTGATGCCGTCGACATACGGGCTGCGGGCAAATGGTCGGACTGGTGCCTGCAGCGCGTGGCTTTGCTAAGGGACGAGTTGCAACAACTGGCGCCCGAACTGGATTGCGCGCGCGTCACCGCACGGCGTGCTCTTGGAAGACATCAGGTGGCGAAAAAACTGTGGGACGCAGAACTCGCGGCCCTCGGGAAGGCCAAGCAGCGACGTTTTCGAGATCTCGGTTGAGATTGCTCCGACTGACGTGACCGTTTTCCTGCGCTAGAGCCGCGTCCTTTCTTACCTCAATCGGCGGGGCGGCTCTATCTTATTGGTTTTACGCGCAATTCACTCCGAAAACCGGTTCCCACTTTTCGGATTGCGCTCTATCTGCCGAAAAACCGTCTGACACGCCGTCAAATCCACATACGATTACGTCCCCCTGAAATCATACATCCTGCCGGACAATATCGATGACAAGGACGTTCGAGGCGATCGGGCCAAGAACGCTGACCGCGGCCTCGTTCAGGGACCGCCGAAGATCATTCATTTTCTCACCCGCCGTGAATGCCCCGTCAAATCCTCCGGCGTTTGCGTGGTTGAACAAGACTTGCAGGAAGGCATCGCGCAGTTTTGGCTCCAACTCAAAGACGGCTTCTTTGCGGCCGGAGGTCACCTCGATACTCAAAGACATCACGACCAGCGCGGCGACCTTGGGCCCCTTGACGACCGGCACGACGAACTGATTGTTAAGCTTTACGTACTCGAAATTGGAATCCTGGGGTTCGGTTGTTTCCCTGCCGTTCCCGGCGCTTTTGGTTGCCGAATGCCCGTCGCGGGCCGTGCTTTCACCCCCGCCTTCAAGCGCGTGTTCGGTTGTTTTGGCGTCGGCGGTGTGCCCTGTTGAAGGGTTTTCGCCGCCATTGTCCTGAGCAGCTTCAGTCAGGTTGTCAGGCGAGGGTTTCATGAATATCCCCGCCCCCGTCCCAACGGAAAGACCTGTAATCGCGAGGATCGCCGGCAGGATCAGTTTCATGGTTCGGCCTTTCAGAACGGCAAGATGATATCGAGCACCTGTTTGCCTTTTCGTGGTTGCTGCACTTGCGATATCTGTCCGCGGCCTCCGTAAGAAATGCGGGCCGATGCGATCTTGTCATACGTGATTTCGTTCTTGCGCGAGATATCCTCCGGGCGGACGTAGCCGGAAACAAGCAATTCCCTCAACTCGAAATTCACTCTTACCTCCTGACTGCCCTGGATCTCCAAATGCCCGTTCGGGAGCACTCGGGTGACGGTGGCCGCCACGCGCAAAGTCAGTTTTTCGTTTCGCCTGACCGAACCGTCGCCAGAAGCGGAACTGGTGGAGGACAGATTGACGGCATCCGCGCTCGACGCGCCCTTGGGCAGGGCCTCGTCAATGCGCTGTGGGATGCCGAACAACTGCGGAACCGCCAGTTTTTCCGACCCTTTTCTGTTTTGCGACGTTGAATTGGATATTTCCGCCTTGTCGTTGATCTCTATGACAACGGTCAGAAGGTCGCCCATCCCACCCGCGCGCCGGTCGCCCAACAATGACGTCGGCCCCGAATGCCAGAGTGACGCCGCGCGCTGCCCCTGGGTCTTGCGCGTGGCGATCCGTGAATTGGCCCCGCCGGCGGAATAATAGTCGTGTTGCCCGGTGATCGGAGAGAATGCGGGGACCTGACCGGTTTTCCGGATATCGTCGCACGCAAAGGCAAGGACACTCAGCAGAAGGAAACCTGCGATCGTTTTCAAGTTCATTGGCTTACCCTGATCGTTTGGGGGCTTTCGATGACCCCGCTGATTGTCGATTTCGACGCAAGGTTCATCACACGGATGCGGTCACCGATGCCTCCACGCGCAAGGGCCCGGCCGTCGGTCGAAATGGAAAGCGTTCCGCTTGAATAGATCAGCGCGACGATCTGGTTGCGCTCGACCACCGTGGGCGGGCCGACGTCCGTTATCCGAATGGGGCGGCCGGGATAAAGAATAACCCGCGCCTCTTGTCCGATGACAGAACCTGGCTGTTTGAATGTCCCCGGAACGACGGCATCAAGAACGACAAGGTCGGCCGGGGTGATGATCGCGCGGCTGCGGATGGTGTGTCCGGGCGCAACGGTCTGCGCGGCGGTCAACCCCGGCGCCCCAAGGCACACTGCAAGAAATATGCGGGCAACGAGGAACCGGGTCATCTGATCTGTGTCGTTGCGCCAAGCATCTGGTCGGCGGCGGTGATGACTTTGGCGTTCAGTTCGTACCCGCGCTGTGCTTCGATCAGCTCGGTGATTTCACGTACGGCATCCACCGAGGAATTCTCCAGATACCCTTGTCTGAATGCACCCAACCCGTCGGTCTCTGCGGTGCCGACGATCGCCGGGCCCGAGGCCGCGGTTTCAAGAAACAGGTTGTCGCCCACCGCTTCCAGGCCTTTTTGGTTGGCGAATGCCGCGAGGGTGAACTGGCCCAGCAACTCCGGTTCGACCCGATCGGCGAAATAGGCATAGACCTCGCCCTGGCCGTTGATCGAAAGACTGCGCGCATCCGTGGGGATGGTGATTGCCGGAACAAATGCATAGCCCTGCGAGTTGACGATCAGACCGTCTCCGGAGCGTTTCAGCGCCCCGTCACGTGTATAGCCTGACGACCCCGAAGGCAGGGTTACTTCCAAATAGCCATTCCCCTCGATCGCCAGGTCAAGCTCCCCCCCCGTGGCGGATAGCGCGCCTTGTGAAACGTTCATCGATATGGCCGACGGGCGCACACCCAGCCCCAGTTGGACCCCCGCCGGTAAAACGGTTCCGTCCGTGGCGCTGATGGCGCCCGGTCGTTCTATTTGCTGGTAATGCAGGTCCGCGAATTCCGCGCGCCTTGTGTTGTAGGCGGTCGTGTTCATGTTCGCGAGATTGTTTGAAATCACTTCGACCCGCATCTGTTGCGCGGTCATGCCTGTTGCGGCGATTTTCAGTGCTCTCATCGATCTCTCCTGTTATTGATTGCCAAGAAGGCGCACGACGGCGCGGATGCGTTCGTCTTCGCGTTCCAGGAACTTCTGGCCAAGTTCGTAGCCACGCTGGACCTCGATCATCCGGGCCATCTCGCTGACTGCACTGACGTTGGAATGTTCCAGAAAACCCTGAAGAACTGTGACGTCTTCGGCCGGTATGAAACCGCCGTCAGATCGAAACATGACACCCCCCTGGCGCACAAGCGAGAGTGGGTTTTCGGGCAGCACCACACCGATCTGCGCCAATGGGGTGCCGTCCGCAGATAGGGTTCCGTCCGGGGCCAGCATCAGCGATTTGGTCGACGGCGGAACGAACACCGCAGAGCCGCCGGTGTCCAGCAACGAATAACCGTCCGGCGACGACAATTCGCCCCGGTCGTTCGGTGAAAATGCGCCCGCGCGGGTCAGCCTTTCGCCGTCTGGTGTCGACAGCACAAAGAACCCCGGCCCCTGAATTGCAAAGTCGAAGGTTCCGCCCGTCGGGGTCAGTTCGCCCTGGTTGGGATCGGTCAGGCGGCCATCGGCGCTGGCAAAGGAAACCGAAGTTTCGCCGTGCGGTTCTGCTTTTATGAACTCCGAAAACACCACACCTTCGCGGCGGTATCCGGTCGTCGAGATGTTGGCGATATTGTTTGCAATCGTTTGCATCTCTTTCAGCAGACCGGATTGGCGGGTCAGGCCGACATAACCTGCGTTATCCATGGTCAGCCTCTTGTTTCCTTGAATGTCCGATTACGTGGTTCACAAGTTTCCTCCCGCGATGAGCGGGATGATATGCCCGGTGAAAAAGCCCGTCATCGAACGCGAGACCAACCCGAGCGAGGCCCAAAGCGTGATCAGGATGGCCCCGAGTTTCGGCACGAAAGTCAGGGTCAGTTCCTGGATGCCGGTCAGCGCCTGAAGCAGACCGATGGCAAGCCCGACGACAAGGGCGACGACGAGAACCGGTGCGGAAATGACAACGGCTGTCCACAATCCTTGTCGCAGGGTATCAAGCAGGACGGGTTCGCTCAGCATCAGACGGGCATCCTCAGAATTTCCTGATAGGCTTCGACGACCTTGTCGCGCACTGTAACGGCGGTTTCGACGGCAAGCTCGCTGCGGGCCAGTGCATCGACGAGCGATGGCAGATCGGCCCCGCCAGTCATGGCCGCGCGGGCGGTATCCTCGCCGTTATTGAGAACGTCAACGAATGCGCCGACGGTCCTGGATACGCCAGCACCTTGCGGGTCAGGCTGCGTTGCCGGTTTTGCTGCGCTGTATTGCAACGCCGCACTTACGGGTCCGAGTTCCATCTTGTTTCCCCTTCATTTCCCGGGAAGATCTAGCGCCGCAGCAGATCAAGCGCGGAACGCGCCATCTGGCGGGCCTGATCAAACATTCGTAGGTTGGCTTCGTAGCTGCGCTGGGATTCCCGCGCGTCGGCGATCTCGACGATCAGATCGACATTGGAGCCATCGAAATGCCCGGTATCATCCGCCAGCGGATGGCCTGGCTGATACATTTTCGTCAGCTCTGACTGATCCAGCCGAACCGGGCCGCTTGTGACCAGCGTGTCCCCGGTCGATCTGTTTACAATTTCCCTGAAAGAGACGGTCTTCCTGTGATACCCCGGCGTGTCGGCGTTCGCGATATTTTCCGAGGACAGACGCAGCCGCGCGGATTGCGCTTTCATGCCGCTTGCCGACATGGCCAGGGAAGTTGAAAAATTGCTCATGATCGTTCCCTTCGGTCAGCGGCCAAGACTTGTGCGCAGAATGTCCATGGACTTTCGATAGATCGTCAGCGCCAGATCGTATTGCTGTCTTATTTCCGCAGCCTTGGTCATCTCGGTTTCCAAGGAAACCGAGTTCCCGTTGGGGGCCGTTTCACCTTTTGAAAATTCCAGCCTTCCCGACCCCATCGTATTGGCGGATGCGGTCAGATGCCCTGGGCGCGTCTGGCGCAGCGCAGCCGTGCCGCGCGTGTCTTGGAGTGTGTCTGAAAAGGGCCGGAGGTTGCGTGCGCGGTACCCCGGTGTGTCGGCGTTCGCAATGTTCGCTGCGACAACGCTTTGTCGTTTACCCGCGTCGATCGCAACCGCGCGTGCGAGGTTGAGGATATCCAGGTTGAGTTGCATTCGGGGTTTCTCCCTCGAGGTCAATCAACCAAGCCTTAACGCCCATTCCTTTAGAAATGGTAATCCGCACCAAACCGAAAGGCCTTCGTTTGCACCACGACTTTCAACCGCTGACCGCGCGTATTTCAAAGATCACCAGCTTCAAGCGCACCGGCAGAATAATCGGTGGGGGCAATGGCGTCTTCAGCGTTGGCGGTCTTGGGAACGTCTGCAAGCTGGGCGCGCGGGTGGCAATTCATCTGGCCGCCGGCTCCGTGCTTCAGGGCGAAGTTGTTGGCATTTCGCGCGATCATGCCACGCTTTTGACATACGGAAATTCACAAGGCGTTGCCGCCGGGGATCAGGTGCGATTATTGCCCGCGCCCCGGTTTTGTCCGTCTTCGGATTGGATTGGGCGGATCGTGGATCAGGACGGTAATCCCCTGGATGGCGCGCCGCTCGGGTCCGGTGTCAGGGCTTACCCGTTGATTGCCCCGCCTCCACCCGCTGCGCAGCGGCGCGCGCTTGGCGCACGTCTTGAAACCGGATTGAAGCTGTTCAACACGATTTTGCCGATCGCACAGGGGCAGCGGTTGGGGCTGTTTTCCGGCTCGGGTATCGGCAAGTCGACGTTGATCGGGCAGTTCGCCCAAAGACTTGCGGCCGACGTCGTGGTTGTCGGGCTCGTCGGGGAACGCGGGCGCGAGTTGCGCGATTTCGTCGATACCGCCCTGGGGCCGGAGGGGCTGGCACGGTCGGTCGTGGTGGTCGCGACCTCGGATCAGCCGGCGCTGTCCAAGCGACGCGCGGCCTGGGCGGCCATGGCGACGGCAGAATATTTCAGGGATCAGGGCAAGCAGGTCTTGCTGGTGATCGACTCCATTACCCGGTTTGCCGAAGCGCACCGCGAGGTTGCGCTGGCGGCGGGGGAAGGGGCGACAATGCGCGGATATCCCCCCAGTGTCAGCCATGAAATCATGTCGTTGTGCGAACGTGCGGGAACCGGGTCCGGCCAAGATGGCGATATCACCGCCGTGATGAGTGTGCTTGTCGCAGGGTCTGACATGGAAGAACCGATCGCGGACATAATTCGTGGTACGCTGGACGGGCATATCGTGCTTGACCGCGCCATTGCCGAGCGCGGCCGGTTTCCTGCCGTGGATGTCCTGGCATCGGTTTCACGCAGTTTGCCCAATGCGGCGTCCGGGGACGAAAATACAATGATCCTGAAAGCCAGAAAGGCGCTTTCGGATTATGAAGGATCGGAACTGATGATCAAGGCCGGTCTTTATGAGCGGGGAACTGATGCGGCGACGGATCGCGCGGTGGCCGTCTGGCCGATGCTTGACACGATGTTCGCGGCCGCGGAACCGTCCGGGTGCACGGAAAGTTTCGCATCGTTGGAGGCCTGCCTGAATGAAGGCGATGCCGATCACGATCAGTGAAGCGCCGCGAACAGCGAGGCCAGCGTTGCAGACCCGGAAATCGGGTTTTGCCGAAGCAACGTAAGCGCGGTGGAGGCAGAGGATGTGCCAATCCCATTGGCCCCTGAATCCGCGCGCGCGAGGTAGTGGTGGATCAGCGTATCGACATTCTTGCTGTCGGCAAAGACGCCGATCTTGTCCGACCCGAACAATGCAGCGGATTTCGCCCGCAGGATCGAAACCTGTTTATCAAGGTTGAGCGACGTAAAGCCGTCGGGCAGATTGAACGCTTTTTCCACCACCTCTTTCAGCGGAGGCGAGCCCAGTATCTTCAGCCAACCCGTATCGCCCAACCCTGTGGTGGCGGAAATGCCGACGATTTCGCGCTGGAAGGACAACGCGAATCGCATCGGTTCGTTTTGCTTTCCAAGCGCAATCTCGAACTGGCGGGTTTCATAGGCAGCCGTGATGTCCGCGATGAACTGGGGGTTTCCCGTGCGCGGGCCTGCGGGCGAACCGAATCCAAAGGCCGTGCTCATCCTGGCGTAACGCTTGTCCACCAGCCGATTGGCCATGGCCGTGGGCTTGTCCGTTCCTTCTTCCAGCACTTTGCGGACAAAGAAACGTTTGTCGATGTCGTCGTCCAAACCAAATGCGCCAAGCGCGACTTTCAGAAGTTGCCGGTCTTTGACAAGGTCCGCGGCACTTGTGATCGTCGCGATGGTTTCGCGAAAATGCGAAGTTTCGCGTTTTATTGCAGGCGAGGAATTGAAAGCCTTGGTCTGTTGTGGCTTCGTTCTGTTCAGAAAGGCCCAACCGGCGGACCCGCCAAGCGGCACCACCGGTTGAAATGTCATGCCACCGTCGCTCCCAACAGCCGTTTCTCGCGCGGCAACAACCCGCGAAGGCTTTTTAGCGCCTGATAATAGCGATCCTGAAGAACGCTGTCCGTGGCGGTCCCCAGATGATCACGACTGTCGCGATCCGTCATGACCTGAGATAATTGTTCGATGCCGCGCAGCAATTGCTGACGCGCTTCGGTCGGGTCCGCATCGCCGGAAAGGACGAGTTGGGCGATGTAGCAGACGCGCCGCACGGGCGTGTTCACCTCTTCCGGGTGGATGGCATCCCGCAAACGCAGAATATTCGCGTTCGGGGTAAGTATGCTCAGCCGATTGCGTCGCGAACCGTTTTCGATCACCGCACCGTTGACGAGCACGCGTTCGCCGGGACCGAGTTTGAGGACGAGACCGCTCATCGTTGAGACCCCCCCGAGGCCCTGAGGCCGCGCATGACGATGGTGTTTATGTCGATCAGATTGTCCGCCGTACTGTCACCCGTCAGGATTTTCCGGGTCTCTGATTGGGTGAATTGCGCCAGATAGAATATCCGGGCGCGCAGTTGTGCAGGAAGCCTGTTGTCGTCGCTGGCGACATCGCTGGCCAGTATGGACCAGAGCTTTCGGTTTTCGTGAAGAGCCCCGACGAGTTTTGGAAATCCCGCGCCGCCCTGATCGGCGGCCTGTTTCAGGTTGCGGGTAATTCTTGAAAAAACCGCGTATTCCGTGCCGCGGTCTGTTTTGACATTGGTGCTTGCCGATCCGTAGGCGGTACGCGCCAGTTCTGCAGCATTCATGATGAGTGTATCCTTGCGAGCGAGAGGTCAGGTGGGGTGTCGGAAAGCCGGGGCGACGCTGGCCGCCCCGGCGATCTGTTTTACCTGAACAGCGACAGGACGTTTTGCGGCGCCTGATTGGCGATCGACAGGGATTGAATGCCCAGTTGCTGCTGTACCTGAAGCGCTTGCAATCTGGCCGAGGCCTGTTCCATATCCGCGTCAACCAGTGCGCCGATTCCCACTTTCAGCGAATCCGTCAGCTTGCCGATGAAATTGTTCTGGATGCCCAGACGCTTTTCAACGGAACCAAAGGAGGCGGAGCCATCGATCGCGGTCTGGATAAGCACCTCGATGTTGTCAAGCGCCGCGCCCGCACCAGCGGTCGTCGAAACGTCCATCCCAGCCAGCGCGAACAACCCGCCGGTGGCGGTACCGCCCGCCGCACCGGTGACGGCAAGCGTTTGCGTCGTCGAGTTGTTGTCGATCATCAGAACGTCGGCCCCGGAGGAATTGGTCGTGACCGAGGTCGAAATGTTTGTCAGGCCGGCAGCATCGATGACGGCCTTCAGGCCATTGGCGACGTCGGCAAAGTTTTCGCTGGGTCCGGCGACGTAATCATAGTTCACACCGCCCACGGAAACACGGTATCCGTCCCCTTTGTTGACGCCCGCACTTGCGGAAAAAGTGATCGATTCCGCGCGTTCGGCAATGGATGTCGCGGAAAGGGTCATTGTTCCGGCGGTCGAAGTCGTGCTGCTGGACAGGGCCACCGAATCAAATGCCGATGTGCTGTCAACCGTCACCACCGAACCGGTGACCGACGCGGTGATATCCGTGATGCCGGCAGCATTGATGGCCGCTGTCAGCCCGGTCGCGATGTCCGCCGTCGCGGTGGACGCGGCGACGAAGCTGACCGTTGACCCGCCCACCTGAAAGTTGAACTGATCCCCCACGGCGACAGTGCCGCCGACTGTCAGCGTCTCGCTGACTGCCGTGTTGACGACGGCCGCCGCACTGGCGGTCGCGTTGGCCGCAAGCGAGGAACCGGCGCCATATACACCCGCATCCGTTGACAAGTCCTGCCGGGCGACGGTGATGTTGGAGGCCGAAACCGTGCCGTCGCTCGCCCGGTTGAGCGATGACAGGACGTCGACGGAATCAAAACCGCTGACCAGACTGAGACCGTTGAATTGCGCGGTCTCCACAACCGAGGAGATCTGTCCGCGAAGATTGTCGATATCGGTCTGGATTTTTGCGCGGTCGACGTTGCTTTCCTGCGAAGCAACGATCTTGCCCTTTATCTCCGTCAGAAGGTTGGTCACCGTTTCCGATGCCTGCCGCGCGACCGCGACGGTCGATTCCCCAAGCGACAGGCTTTCCGAAATGGCATTGAACCCGCTGACATCGGATTCCATGACCTTCGAAATCGCCCATACCGCCGAGTTATCCCTTGCGGTGGCCACAGCCTTGCCCGTCGAGATTTCGTTTTGGGTCTTGTTCAGACCCGCGTTGATCGATTTCAAAGTTTGCAGCGCAACGAGGCTGCTTGAATTGGTTAGGATGCTTGACATAGTCATTCCTTTAGACGAACGGCGTCTTTTGACGCCGGGTTGAGAAGATCCGCGTATTTCGCGCGGGTGATTTCGCCTTTCTGACAATTGCGGAGGTTCCGACCTGGCAGAATCCGCGCCACCCCTCTAGGATGCGAAGGCTATCTAAACGGGTAAGGTCTTAACGCTCGCCTAATCAAAAACGTGTAAAAACAGCGAATTAGACTTAAATGGCGTCTCGGGTTCGAAATCGCGCCAAACGATCGAATGAAGACGGTCACCTGCGGTGCGGGGTTGGGTCAGCTGCGCCGTTCAAGGTCGGTTCCCGGTCGGGCAATCGTCACTTTTTGCCCGGTTCGGTCATAGATATCGGTCCGCGCGCGTGCGGCCTGGATTTCGCGGCTGCGCCGATGCGCGGATTTCAACCCCTCTCCGGCTGATTTGATCAGGTGCTGATTGCGTGCAGCTTGCGTTCGGATATTTTCAAGAATCCGCATGCCGGTCCCGTCTGCCCTCAGCCCGGACCGTTGAAGATGCTCAAACAGACGATCCTGCCTGGCGACAAGCGGCTTGATCGCTTCATAGTTTCCATCCCGCAACGCGGCGCGAACGTCGGCAAGAACGGCGACAAGCCGGGCTGCGGGTTCACGATCAGCCATGGTTCTCCTCTCGCTGCAACAGCGAATCGTATATTTGTTCAGCCAGTCCGAACCCTCCGGATTCGACGATTTTCTCAGCCTGCGCGTTGGTCAGGAACGAAGAAAACCCCTCTTCGCCCGCGCCACCGCCAAACGAGTCGCGCGGTTTGCCGACGCCGGCGGCCTTGAGCATTTCAGAGATAAAGCTGGCTTCAAGTTTTCGTGCGGCCGCGCGCAGTTCCCCCGTGTCCTTTTGCGAGGCGGGTTGCGTCAAATATGCGGTGGGCGCCGAGGATGCCGGAACGTTCATGAGAGGCCTTGTGATTACAGACAGTTTTTCCGATTTTGCGCCCGACGGGTAAAGAATTTGTAACGAAAAGCGGGAAACCTGGGGCAACGATATTTCTTGCAGAACGCAGATTCGAATGACGACCAACGTTGCAATCCGAAAAGCCGCTCCCGTTGTGCAAACGGGCAAGGGGGCACAAAAACCGGCGGTTTCCGCGGCAGAACCGGCGGGCAGGCCCAGTGACTTCGCGAAAAAATTCGACCGGACAAACAAAAAACCCCAGGAACCGGAAACGCGGGAACGCACGCAGACGGACCCGGCTGATCCGACAGCGGATCCGGGTGTGGCGGCAGGTGTCAACACACCGGATTTTCAGGTGGCTGTGTCCGGCCAACCCGGGTCAGCCCGGCCCTTGCAGGCGCCCGGTCCTGAAAAGGTCATGGAACGGTCGGTGAAGACCGACGGGGGCGCGCAAATCCTCATGGCCCGGAAAGGGCCTGTGAAAAACCCTGCCCGACCCGCCGAAATGATGGCATCCACGGCGTTGCCGGATCAAGACATGGAACAATCCTCAGCACCTCAGCGCAAAGACGTCTCTGGTGACGATGTGACATCCCCCGATGGCGTGGGCGCCGGCAAAGATCGCGCGCCGCCGCAACCGCAACCGGGATCGGCTGCGTCTGCCGTTTTACAACAATCGGGCATGCGTCCCGCCCCGGATACGGAGGACTCCGATGATCCGCAGCGCCTGGAAATCCCCGGCGGGCTGAAATCCGAAGGCGATCAGCCGACTTTCGCGTCACGTTCCACAGGACACCTTTCCTCGGCCGCGCCCGCACACGGGCGGGGCGGGGACAATGTTGCGCTTGTTCGGTCGGTTTCCTCTCAGCTTGCGGGTGCCGCCAGTCAAAACGAGGCGTTGACCGAGGTGACGCTTGACCCGGCTGAACTTGGAAAAGTGCGCATGACACTGCACACGACCGAACGCGGCATCACCGTTCATTTCAACGCCGACCGCCCCGAAACCATCGACCTTTTGCGAAGGAACACCGGCATGCTTGAATCGGAGTTTCAGTCGCTTGGGCATGCGGATGTCGGGTTTTCGTTTTCCAGGGGCGATGGCGATACCACGCCCGATGGTCCTAAAGACGGTGATTCCACACTGACACTCCCCGACAACACCGAAATCCGGGCGACGATATCGCCATCCGCACGCGTCGTTGCGCTGGGCGGTTCGGGCACGCTCGACTTGCGTCTTTGAGAAAGGACATAGGTATATGATTATCGCTCCGGCCACCGCGGGCCAAACCGCCACAACGACAAATCCGGCGACAAATCCGGCGCAAACGAACAGTTCGCCGGTCGGTTCCACCTCGGATTTCGAGACGTTTCTGACGCTTCTGACGACGCAGCTTCAGAACCAGGACCCGCTGAAGCCCATGGAATCAACTGCTTTTGTCGCCCAACTGGCCAGTTTTTCCGCCGTCGAGCAGCAGGTCCGGACGAACGACACGCTGACGCAGATCCAGGGTCTGTTGGGTCAGTCGTCCTCGAGTGGGCTTTCCGGATGGATCGGGCAGGACGTGCGTGCAGTGCGCGCGACTGAATTCAGGGGCGCGCCGGTCGACGTGTTTGTCGCGCCTGTTCCCGGCTCTGAACGCGCCGAACTCGTCGTCAAGGACAGCCTCGGCGCGGTCGTTCAGCGCGTCGCCATCGGACCCTCGTCGAACGTCATGGAATGGGCCGGCGTCGACGGTACCGGTTCGCCGATGCCAAATGGAACGTACAGCTTTTTCGTTGCCAGCTACAAAGGTGAAACCCAAATCGACAGCACACAAGCGGGGGTGTATTCCGCCGTTCAGGAATCCCGGTTTCAGGATGGCGAAACCCAACTGGTTCTTGCGGACGGGTCGGTCATTTCCGCTGATAGCGTCACAGCCGTCAGGGCCGCGCCAATTCCGTAATTTTCACAAGCCGGGCGTTTGAAACTGGATTTCGGGGGCGATCACGCACATATTGGCGGCGAACCGTCCCTTGTTTTTCAGAACGACATGCGAAGCTTCAAGACCCTGACCCACGTGTTGCTGTTGCTGTTCCTGATCGCGGCTCTGATGCCATCCTTTGCGGCGGCCCAACGGCAGGTGGGTTCGGATCGGATCGGCGCGGCTGACCATCCGGCGATCCTTTCGCGGTTCGGCGGCGCGATCGATGACCCGGACCTGTCGCGTTACGTCAGGTCCGTAGGGCGCAAGCTGACCGATCTGACCAGTGAAGCGGGTGAAAAGTGGACGTTTACAGTGCTTGACACCCCGGTCGTCAACGCCTTTGCCCTGCCCGGTGGGTACGTCTACATCACACGCGGATTGCTTGCACTTGCCAATAACGAGGCCGAACTGGCCGGTGTGCTGGGCCATGAAATCGGCCATGTCATCAGCGGTCACGGCGAACGACGCGCCAAACGCCAGAACCGTGTGGGGCTGGGCGTCGTTCTGGGAACAATCCTTGGAGGCGTGCTGGGCGGGCAGGATGGGGCTGCCGATGCAATCAAACTCGGCACCACGCTGGCGGGCGGAATGCTGGCTTCCTATTCTCAGAAGGAGGAGCTTCAGGCCGACGCGATCGGCGTTCGACTGTTGGCGAGCGCAGGTTATCAGCCCGCGGCAGTGGCTGATTTTCTGAAACATCTGGCCGCCAAGGAAGCCCTGGAACGGCGTGTTTCCGGCGCGCAATACAACCCGAACCGCGTCGATTTCTTTGCGTCCCACCCTGCGACCGGCAAGCGAATTCAAAAGGCAGCCAGGGCCGCCAACAAGACCGGTGTCCGGAAAGGCGAGGGCGCGCTGTCAGAGAAAAACTATCTCGACCATATCAACGGCATTATCTATGGCGACACCCGCGAGGAGGGATTTGTCAGGGGCCGCACGTTCAGCCACCCGAAAATGGGAATGACGTTTACCGTTCCCAAAGGGTTCATTCTGAACAACTCGCCCCAGCGTATCGTTGCTTTGCATAAAAGTGGCGCGCGGATGATAGTTGACGGCGACCTGCGCTGGGAAGGGCCGATGGACCGGTATATCCGCGAGCGCTGGCGTCCTCAGATCGCCCGGCACGCAAAAATCGGATCATTGCGCGATCTGCGGAAGGTGACAATCAACGGTCTGCCCGGTGCGATTGCAATGACGGATGTCCTTACCGATCGCGGGCCGGAAATTGCCCAGCTTACGGTCGTTCGGCTGGGCGACATGACCGTTCGCATTGCAGGTCTCACCCGAAAATCCGAAGGGCGCTCCCGAAACGCGCTGAATTCCGCCGCCCAATCCGTGCGCCGCCTGAGCGGGGCTGAAATCGCGGCCCTTCATCCTTATCACGTCAACATTCGCAAAGTTCAGACCGGCGACACCGTCGCGAAACTGGCGAAAACCATGCCGCTCAGCGGTTTTCGCGACCAGCAGTTCCGGGCGATGAACGGATATGGTCCGCAGGAAATCCTGCATGTCGGCGATCTTGTGAAAATCGTCAAATGAGCGTGTCCAACCAAATCCCCGCCGCGGTCGTCAAAGCCGTTTCGGAGCTGGGGCTGACGGCGCTTGGTGATGTCTGGCATGCCCTGCCGGGCGGGCGCACGAACCGCGTCTGGAAGATCGCCGCAAGAAATGGCGCGTTGATCTGCAAGCTTTACGGGCGGGATCAGGCAAACCCGCTTTATCCCAACCTTCCGGGTGCCGAATATGAAGCGCTCAAGGCGCTCGGCCAGCATGATCTTGCGCCGTTCCCCGTGGCGCTGGTGCGCTCTGAAGTTGGTGAGATCCTTGTTTATCATCATCTGGAGGGTACGACCGCGCATCTGCCGAAGGCCGAAGAGATTGCCGGACTTTTATCCCGTCTGCACCGTCTTGACGTGGAAATACCGTTGCGCAGGCTTTCGTCAGGCTCCAAAGCGCTTGTGCGGCAGATCAGGGAAATCGTGGGCCAGTGTCATGAACCCCGCAGGTTTCCCTCCTCTCCATGGTGCTCTGAAGACGTTGACGAGGTTCAGACCCCCTCGCTGGTTCATACGGACGTTGTTGCCAGCAATATCGTGGCAACCAATGCCGGGCTACGCCTGATCGACTGGCAATGCCCGGCAATCGGCGACGCGTGCGAGGATCTGGCAAGTCTGCTTTCCCCGGCCATGCAGTATCTCTATGCGCGTGAACCGCAGGGGGACGGTTATGCGCGTCGATTTCTGGCAGCCTATCCAGATCGGGCGACCGTGCGACGCTACCGGCTGCTGGCACCGCTTTTTCACTGGCGCATCGCGGCCTATTGTCAGTGGAAATCCGACCGCGGTTCCACCGAATACGGGCGCGCGATGGAATTGGAATTGGCAGCGCTAGAGCGCAATCCGAAAAGTGGGAACCGGTTTTCGGAGTGAATTGCGCGTAAAACCAATAAGATCAAACCGCCCCACCGACTCGGGTAAAAAGGACGCGGCTCCAGTCATCTGAATCCAAAGCCCGCATCATTGATGTCCTTTGCACCCCGGATTGCCTGCAATCCGGTTCGCGCCCGACC
>CAYXNM010000019.1:0-29320 GCA_964466385.1 uncultured Rhodobacter sp.
GGGCGAAAGCCTCAAACAGCAGGGGTGCTGCACTTTTTGCGCCCAGAAGGCCCGGTACCGAGGCCCCGTCGGGCCGTCCGACCCAAACACCGATGACGTGCCGCCCGTCATAGCCGATCGCCCAGGCATCGCGATACCCGTAAGATGTCCCGGTCTTATAGGCCAGATCGCCGCGGATCGCGGTCAGCGGCCCGGCCACGCCCGTCAGGATATCGCCAACCTGCCACGCCGCTATGGCGGACAGAACGGGTTTTTCGCCCGCCTTTGCGCGCGTTTGCAAATCATAGCGCAGTGCAACCGGCATCCCCTCGTTGGCCAGCGCGCCGTACAGACGGACAAGATCCTCCAGGCTCAGCCCAACACCGCCAAGGCCGATCGCCAGCCCGGCAGGTGCGTCACCCGGCAGTTTTGCATTCGCCCCGGCACGGTGCATGCGGCTGATCAGGCGCGCGGGGCCGACGGCCTCCAGCAGGGAAACGGCAGGGATATTCAGCGAATATTGCAACGCCTCGCGCATGGTCAGCGTTCCCATATAGGCCTGATCGAAATTCTTGGGCGCATAGGTGCCAAAGGCCGTGGGGCGGTCCTCGATCAGCGTTTCGGGGTGGGCGATCCCGGCATCAAACGCCAGACCATAGATCAGCGGTTTGAGCGTGGACCCGGGCGAGCGCGTGGCGCGCGTCATGTCCACATACCCTTGGCGCGCCTGATCGAGATACCCTGCCGAACCGACCGAGGCGACAATCTGCCCGCTCTGGTGATCCAGAACCAATACCGCCGCCGACAAACCCTCGCCCAGAGTTTTGGCGTGCTGGCGTGTCAGCTTTTCAAGCGAGCTTTGAACCCCGCGCACCAGCGTCAGTCGATGAACCGCCCGGTCAGGGTGTGCATTTTTCCGGCGATCCGCCAGATGGGCGGCCAGCGAAGGGAACAGGAACCTTCCCTGCGGGATCGCTTCGCGGCGCGCGGCGCGGGCTTCGTCTTCGGGCAGCATTTTGGCCTTTGTCAGTCGCGCAAGCACCCGGTCCCGCTCAAGGCGCGCCTGCAACGGCGCCCGGTCCGGCCGCCTTGTTTCGGGGGATTGCGGCAGGGCCACCAGCAAAGCTGCCTGTGCCGGTGTCAGACGCCCGGGTTCCTTGCCAAAATAAGCCAGCGAGGCCGCCCTGATCCCTTCAAGATTGCCCCCGAACGGGGCAAGTTTCAGGTAAAGGTTCAGGATTTCCGTCTTGGAGTGATGCCTTTCCAACGCCAGCGCCAGCCGGACCTGCCGTATCTTCGGGCCCCATCGGCCCGTGCCGCTGTTCTCCAACAGTCGTGCGACCTGCATCGTGAGCGTCGAGCCGCCCGACACGATCCGCCGGTTCCAAAGCCCCTGCCCCGCCGCGCGCAAGGCCGCGATATAGTCAACACCGTGATGGCGAAAAAACCGCTTGTCCTCGTAGGAAATCAGATAGTCAAGGTAGCGCGGGTCGACGTCTTTCACACCCGCAGGCAGGCGCCATAACCCGTCAGCCACCGTATAGGCACGCAACAAAGCGCCTTGGCGATCCTCGACGACGACCGACGTTTGCGGGGAAAGGTCGGGTATTTCCGTCCGGTCGATCCAGCGATCGAACCCAAGCAACCCCGCGGCCGACATGGCCAGCGCGATCAGTCCGGCGACAAGAAGGCGACGGTGCCGCATTTTCTAATCCGCCACCACGCCGACCCGCCCCGTGTCGGTCCGGGCGCGATATTCCGGGCGGTACATGTCCTGGACGCTGGCCGCCGGATGATGGAAAGCCCCCGGCGAAATCGCGCGGACGAAATAGGCCAGTTGGAACGACTCCTTGCTGGACCAGTCAACCGCGGCGACGAACCTTTCGGCGCGAAATTCCACATGCCTCGGTGTGACGTTCAGCTGAAGCCAGTCAAGCGCGCCGACGTCGCCCGATTTCAAGAGGTTCGGATTGTCGATCTCCAGCCCCGCTGGCAGGGGGTCGTTGACGATAAGACGCGCTTCGGAATACCGCTCGGGTGTCACCTTCAGAAACACGACCAGTTTCTGATTTTGTCTGACTTTGTCGAGCGAAACGGGAAGGCCGTCCAGCGTGAAATAGGACCGCTCGATAAAGTACCCGTTGCCGCTGGCAGGTTCCGGCTCGGCCGGGATGCCATAGGCGGTCAGCACGGTCGTTGCGGATTTACCCGAATTGTTCAGGATCTCAACCGCGCGATCATTGCCGGTTTGCGCGTCAAGCACCTTGACAAGCGGGCCGTTTGCGGGGTTTCCGTTGACCAGAAATGCGTCCGGTGCCGTGTCCTCGATCAGGGCATTGGCCGCCATAAGCGACCACATGTTTTCCTGGGTCGAGCGCGCCCGGTCTACCGTCGCGGCGGGCACGATCCGGCGCGCCAGATCCACAGAATCCAGCGCTTGAGACCCCGCCTCGACCGCCAGCGTCAGAACCGCCGCCGTGTCGCGCAGGTTGGTGCCATAATCAACGCGCCAGATTTGTTGCTCGGCCTTTGCTTCGCGCTGGTCCAACCGTTCGCCCGCTTTGCGGAACATCGCATCTGCCCGCGCCTGATCGCCGTAAGACGCAAGGGCCGCGCCCAGTTGCGCAAGCGCCAGCGGGGTTGCGAAATTGTCCGCCCGCGCATCCGCGTAATACCGCAGATCGCCGATATTGGCAGCACCTTCACGTGCCAGAACCATCAGGGAATAGGCAACCGCCTCGCCCCCGTTTTCAAAATCGGCCGCGTAATTGACGCGGTTTCGCAGATTGTCCATTGCCAGGCGGAACGGCTCGGCCGGGACGATGAACCCCTTGCCACGCGCCCTGCTGAGGAAATCGCTGACATAGGCGTCGAGCCACAAATCCCCCGAACCGGGCCGCCACAGCCCGAAAGCCCCGCTGCTGGACTGGTTGGAAAGAACCTCGGCAATCGCCTGATCGATCCGCTCGCCCACCTTCTGGTGGCCCGACAGGCCCATCGCGTTGGCAATATCGCCGAAATAGAGCAAAGGCAGCGCCTTTGAGGTGATCTGTTCGCTGCACCCGTAAGGATAGCGGTCAAGTGCGGCCAGCAAACCCGGCGCGTCAAACCTTGCCACTGGTCCCACGGCAAGGGTCGCCTTGCCGGTGCCCGGCAGGAATCCCGCAAAGACATCGCGATCCAGCGTCAGCGTGTCCCCATCAGCCAGCTCAACCCGCGACGTTCGCGCAATTTCAGGGTCGTTGGCACGAACCGGCAGGATGATCGTCTTGCTTAGTTCCTTGCCCTCCGGCGTGACCAGCCGGATCGCAATCTCCGGCGTTCCCGCGGCCGGTGCGACCATCGGAAGCGAAAACGAGACCCTTTGCTTGTCACCCAAATGGATCGTATCCGGCAAGCCGGTGCTGTCGACAAACAACCCGTCACTGGCGGAGACAGAAACCCGGACATCACCGACCGGCCCGGACGCGTGCGCCAGTTCGATCAGCATTCGGCTTTCGTCGTAAGGTGCCAGAAACCGCGGCACGCTGGCACTCATCACGATGGGATCGCGCACCAGAACATCCTTGCTGGCCTGACCGACACCTGTTTTCGACCAGACAACCGCCATCAGACGAACCGTTCCGTTGAATTCCGGCAAATCGAATTCGGCGCGAACGAAACCATCCTGATCGACCGTGACCGGGCCAGAAAAGAAGGCAACCAGTTCCTCGGTCGGCGGCGTTCCCTTGAGGCGATCCCCCACAGGCCCGTCACCGCCCGAACGGATTTGTCCCGGCGTGCCTTGCGACCCATCGATCAGACGCCCGTAAACGTCGCGCAGATCCATGCCCAGTTTGCGCTGACCGAAATAGTGCCCGTTTGGATCAGGCGCGCTGAACCCCGTGAGGTTGAGAATGCCAACGTCGACCGCTGCAATGGTGGCGAAGGCCTGTTCACCGGGTTTGACGCCGCTCACCCTGAAGAGCGCCTCCAGTTTCGTTCGCGGGGAAACCTCGTCCGGGGTCAGAACCGCAACACCAAGCCTGTGATCCCCCGGCGCAACCGACGCCCAGCCAAGCCCGAGCGCACGCGCCGGGTTGTGCCCGCTGACGGTGTCCATGGGCCGGATGACCGTCGCGCTGACATAGGCACCCGCGCCCCAATCCTCGGTGACCGGCAGGTCGATCAGGTTTTCCCCTTGTGCGACCTCAACCGTTTTCATGTCGATCAGGTGATTGGACATGACGGTGATCAGCGCAATTCCGCTGTAACGCGGAACCACGCGCAACCGGGCCGTATCGCCGACTTTATAAAGATCGTGATCCAGACCGATGGCCAGTGTGTCCGGTGTGTTCGAACTGGCCGCGGGCGCGTACCATCCCGCACTGAACGCGACCGAGGACGCGGCGTATTCGCCCGAAAGCGTTTCCAGCTTCAGTTCGTACCGGCCCCACTGAACGGCTGCATCGATTTGCGCGGGGGCGCTGTCGGTCAGATCGACCTCTCCGCTGGCGACACGGGTGCGCGTGGTGACCGCCTCGTATTTCCAGTTGCCATAGGTTTCGTACCACTGATAGCGGGTGACGACCTTGTTCAGCACCCACCCCACGCGACCGAGCGCCTGTTGTTGGAGGTCCGGCCCGACAGCGATTGCCTGAAAACGAGCTGTGCCGCCCTCCGAAACCACGCCGTCAAACAAGGGCTTGATCCCCAAGAGCGTCGCCGTCGGGGCAAGGGTTGTTTCCAGACTGCGTTCAACCGGCCGCGAGGATCCCTCGCGCACCCGCACAAGCGCATCCAGCCTGAGTGGCACCAAACTTTCGCCGGTCTTGGGCATCGTCAATCCGAAACGGGCGTGCCCGTCTTGGTCGGTCGTCAGTTTCCCGCTTGTATATTCGACCCGGCTTGGGAAGCGTGTGTCATACCGGCCGAACCGGTAGCCGGGAAACCCCTCCAGCCCCTGTGCCCGGCTGATGCGGGTTTCGGCCTCGATCCGCAGACCGGCACCGGGAGCACCGTAAAGATACCGCGCATCAAGTTCGACCATCGGCACGTCATCCGGCCCGATCGGCCCGCCGACAAGGGACGCGTCAAATTCGATCCGATCCGGGATGATATCCTCGACCAGGAATTTCGCTTGGGCCAGCGCGTCGGCATCGACATCGGCATAAAGGCGGATTCTCCACGTTCCCCGCTGGGCCGAGGCAGGAAGATGCACGCCCAGAACATGCCCCCCGGCGCCCTGGTCTTTCAGGAGCGCACGGGAAAACTCAACCCCGTCAGGACGGGTGATCACCGCGCTCAGCGGCAGGTTCTCCAACGCTTCGGCTTTTGAATCGCGCAAAAGCGCGGTTGCATAGACGGTTTCATTGGTGCGGTAAGCCCCGCGATCCGTGCTCAGAAAGACGTCGATCGGGGGGGGCGAGGCGCGTCCCTCCACGCCGCGGTCCGACAGATCAAACGCGGCGTCCCTGAGGCTGAGGAACGCAAAATCACCGGAACCCGATGCGGTCAGCAAAACGGGTGCTGATCCGCTTTTTCCCTTCAGCAGGCCGGGTGGAAATTTAACGTATCCTTTGTCGTCGCTGACTGCCTCGGCAAGTATGTTGTTGTTCTTTGCCAGCAGGCGCACGTTGACACCACTCTTTGCCCTGGCCGTGGCGAGGGACCGCACAAAAACATGCAACCCGTCGCCGCCGGTCATCGAAGCCATGCCGATATCCGTGACGATGAACCATTGCGCCGCCGCGCTGGAATTATACGCATCCGCCCCCGGCACCCGTGCGCGCAAGACGTAAACACCCGGCTGAAACTTGGCAATCGCATCGCCGATGGGCAGCGACGTCGTCACATCCTGATTGATGTCATGACGAACGATCCCCTTGCCCGACCAGACTTCCTCGCCCAGCGACTCCCTGACGTCTTTTTCGTCCCATGCGGACAGCGGGCGCAGAAAATACCCGTGTTGGATTGTTCGCACCAGATTGCGATCGCCCACGCGATGTATCTTGAGGTCCACCTCGTCCAGGTTGACCGTCACGATCGGGATCGACGCATTTCCACCGCGTGCCAGGACATACCCGCGCCCGACGAAACGCGCCGAGGGGTCGCGGTCGCGAACGTAAACGCTGAGGTCGACCGATTTGTGCAGGGTTTCGCCGCTTTCGGCAGGCAGTCCCCGCCGGATGGTGAAACCATACCGTTGCCCGTGGCGCACCCCGTCAATGCAAAGCTGGCGTCCCTGGTTTTCAACGACCAGACCGGGTTCTGAAAGCCGGACATAACTGGCATAATCTACACCTGCGGTCACCAGTTCTTCGGAAAACGTCACGCAGATTCGCGGGGTCGCGGCATTGGAATCAACCTGATGCTCGGTAATCCGGAACCCAAAGAGCGAGATTGCCCGTTCAAGCGCCGTTTCCGTTTCGGGCGTTGGGAATATGGAATTTGCAACGCGTAAAACCGGGATCGAGGAACGACCATCGCCCAGCACTTCAACCCCATGCGCCAGAACGCCGAGCGCGGCCGCCTCCACAAAGGGGTCGTTCCCCCTGAGATAGGCGTTGAGTGCCGCTGAAACCGTCAAACGCCGAAGCCGCAACCTGTCGTTGCCATCCTTTGGTTTCACCGCCTGCGCAAGATCGGCCAGATCCAGCCACGTTTCCGCCCGGTCCGTCAGGTTCAGCGCGGCCGCCGTGAAATAGAGCGTGTTTGCCAGATTGCCATCGAGCCGGGCATTGGCAGCCGCGTCCAGCAATTGCGCCTCGGTCCAGTGGTTGGTCACGTAGTCACCGGCAAGGTTTCTTGCCTGTTGTGCCGCCATATCCCAAAAACGCTGCGGCAAATCACCCAGCTTTTCGATCTTTGCCCTCTCTACGTCCAGAACCTTGGGGTCGGTTTCAAAAACCGTGGCTGAGACCGCGCCCTCAAAGGGCTGCCGCTCGGAGATTTCGGACTTTGGGAAACAGGCGCGGGCCGACGTGTTGAACGTGAACGCCCTGCAATCGTCGTCGGCAAGGCAGATCGTCTTGCACGTCTGGAAAGTCGTTTCAAAAACCGGCTGCAAATCCGAACCCGGAAAATCCATGTTCCGCATTATTGCGATCCGCTTGGCGGGAACCACGCTTTCCTGTGCAAACAGCGGCGCACCTGCAAACGCCACGAGTGTCATCAGGAACAGCGTTCGCACGATCACGGGCAAATGGATTTTTGGAAACATGGATACACCCTCGCAAATCAATAAACTCACGGACGATGCTGACACAGAATCACCCTTCATTGCAAACTTGACCAGGGCAAAAAACCGGGGCTTTCTGTGTTTCTTCCGGACAAAACAGGTGTCCGAGCGGATTGAGCGGCAAACGACAAGCTGTTAGGGATCGACGCCAAACGAACAAACGAAAAGGCGGGCGCGGCCAATGGAAATCGATTACGCCGAACTTGATCAGCGCCTGTCAGCCCTCTGCGACCGCGAAACCGATCCCATCGCCCTGATGGCCAGCATCGCGTGCGAGGTTTATCAAGGCGACGACCGGTTCGACTGGGTCGGGTTCTATCGCAACATGGGAAGCCAGACGCTGAAGATCGGGCCTTATCAGGGCGGTCACGGCTGCCTTGATATCCGGTTTGATCAGGGTGTCTGCGGCGCTGCGGCGCGGACGCGGAACATTCAGAGCGTCGCGGATGTCAACAGCTTTGCCGGACATATCGCCTGCGCCAGTTCGACGAAATCGGAACTTGTCATTCCGGTTGTGAACGGCGCAAACGCGCTGCTTGGGGTCTTTGACATCGACAGCGACCAGCCGGACGCGTTCACCGATCTTGACGCACATGCGCTTGATCGTTTGCTGCGCAAGCTGTTTTCCGCAGTTCAGGCGCCGGTCTGATCCCTGTCCGGCACCGGGGTTGACGGAACCCAGGCATAGCCGTTCTCGCAAATGATATAGGCTTCGCGCAGACCGTGCGGCTTGACGGTCGGTTCCTGCAAGATGGTGGCGTTGAATGCCCCCGCCCGGGCGCGCGTCACGGCGGTGTCAGGATCACTGTCATAAAGCCGGATTTCAATCCCGGCGCCACGCGCGCCGGCTTCCGGCAACAGGGAAAGCAGCGGGTTGGAATGATATGTCCGATCCGCATGCAGCTGAAAAACCTGATCCCCATATGTCACGATTGCAAAATCGCCCGAAGCCTGATGGGTCGTCATGCCGAAAACCTCGGTCAGGAAAGCGCATGTTGCTTTGACATCGCGCACAAGAATATTGATCCCGATGCCTTTCAGCGACCGACCAAATGCCTCCGCATTGACGTTTTCATAGTCCATCAGAAAGGCTCCCTTACAATACCTCATTGGCGCAATTGGGGTCTTGTGCCGCGAATTGGACCGTGAAACATTAGGACATGAAAAAGCAAGACCCACATTCCCTGAAAACCTGGCCCCAATCCGCCGCGCGACTGATCGCAGTCGCTGCCGGGCGTGAACCGGCTGATCTTGTCATCAAAAACTGCGCTTGGGTGAACGTCCATAGCCGCGAGGTGCTGCCCCAAAGCGATATCGCCATCGCGGACGGCCGTTTCGCCTATTGCGGACCGGATGCCAGCCACTGCACGGGGCCAAAGACGGCGATCATCGACGCCGCTGGCCAATTCGCGCTGCCGGGACTGGTGGACGCCCATATGCATATCGAAAGCGGGATGCTGACCCCTGGACAGTTCGCGCGCGCGGTGATGCCCCACGGCACGACAACGATGTTCACCGACCCGCACGAGATTGCAAACGTTCTGGGCCTGCCGGGTGTGCGCCTGATGGTCGACGACGCCCTTGCGCAACCCATCAACATTTTTACCCAGATGCCCTCGTGCGCGCCATCTGCGCCGGGATTGGAAAATACCGGGGTCGAGCTTGGCCCCGAGGATGTCGCCGAGGCGATGACCTGGCCCGGCATCATCGGGCTGGGCGAAATGATGAACTTTCCCGGCGTCATCAACGGCGACGCAAAGATGCTGGCGGAAATCGCGGCCACGCAGAACGCAGGGAAAACCGTGGGCGGACATTACGCCAGCCCCGACCTTGGCCCCGCCTTTCACGCCTACGCCGCTGGCGGTCCGGCCGATGATCACGAGGGCACCTGTGAAGCCGACGCCATCGCGCGCGTTCGTCAGGGGATGCGCTCGATGATGCGGCTGGGGTCGGCCTGGTATGACGTCAAAAGCCAGATCACGGCAGTAACGGAAAAGGGGCTTGATCCGCGCAACTTCATTCTGTGTACGGATGATAGTCATTCCGGGACGTTGGTGAATGACGGCCACATGAACCGCGTGGTCTGCCACGCCATCGATTGCGGGTGCGACCCTTTGATCGCAATCCAGATGGCCACGATCAACGCCGCCATGCATTTCGGGATGGAGCGTGAATTGGGCTCGATCGCGCCGGGCCGTCGGGCGGATGTGATCCTTACGGATGATCTGACGACCCTGCCCATCAATCGGGTGATTGCGCGCGGGCGTACCGTTGCGGACCATGGCAATCTGCTGGTCGACCCTGTTCCTTTCGACTGGCCCGATACCGCGCGTCAGACCGTTCATCTTGGCAAACATCTTGCACCGGGCGATTTTGCCGTTCAGGCCCCCGAAGGCGCGAATACCGCGAGGGTCAAAGTGATCGGCGTGATCGAGAACCAGGCACCAACCAAACTGCTGCACGCGGAATTAGAGGTCAAAGACGGTCTTGTTGAAGGCGATCAGGCGAAAGACGTTTGCCAGATTGCGCTGGTCGAGCGTCACCGGGGTACAGGCGGCGTGACCAACGCTTTCGTCTCGGGGTTTACGTATAAGGGCGAGTGCGCCGTTGCCTCGACCGTGGCCCATGACAGCCACCATATGATCGTCGTCGGAACCTCGCGCCGGGACATGGCGCTGGCCGCGAACCGTTTGGGCGAAGTCGGCGGAGGTGTCTGTGTCTTCAAGGACGGTCAGGAACTGGCGCTGGTGCGCCTGCCCATTGCTGGCCTCATGTCAGACGCCCCCGCCGAAGAGGTCGCCGCCGACGCCGAGCGCATGGTCGCGGCGATGGCAAAATGCGGCGCCACGATCAACAATGGCTATATGCAACATTCGCTGCTGGCGCTTGTGGTCATTCCCGAGATTCGCATCTCTGATGTCGGTCTCATCGATGTAACGCGGTTTGAAAAAACCGACCTGTTTGACGAGCTTTAATCGTGCCTGATTCAGAACGCGCCCTGCCTGTATCTTCGCCGCCAACCGTGGCCGCGACAGAATACGACACGCCAGCCGCAGCGCTTGCGGCATTGATCGCGCTCTATAACCAATCCATCCATTTCCTGCGTGACGAGTTTCAAAAAACGCTGAAAGGACGTGCGCCCCAAGCACGTTACCGCGCGTTCTACCCCGAGATTTGCATCACAACGTCCTCGTTTGCCCATGTGGACAGCCGTCTTGCCTTTGGTCACGTGGCCGAGCCGGGGACCTATGCAGCCACGATCACGCGGCCCGAGCTTTTTGCCGACTATTTGCTTCAGCAAATCACGCTTTTGATGGACAACCATCAGGTTCCGGTGACCATCCGGCCCTCGACCACGCCAATTCCCGTGCATTTTGCACTGCCGGATGACGCCAGCCTTCCGAAAGGAGGCGGGAATGCGTTTGCCAGACCCTTGCGCGATGTGTTCGATGTGCCCGACCTCAGCACAACCAACGACGAGATCGTCAACGGCTTTGTTGTGCGTGACGGCAACGGGATCGGCCCGCTTGCGCCTTTTACCGCGCAGCGTGTGGATTATTCTCTGGCGCGGCTTGAACACTATACCGCCACCAGCCCGTCGCATTTCCAGGACCACGTCCTGTTTACCAACTACAAGTTCTATGTCGACGAATTCGCGCGCGTAGCCGAACAGGCGCTTCTGGACCCGACGTCCGGTTACAGCGAATTCGTGATATCGGGCAATATCGCATTCAAGCCCGGCGACACCGTCAAGGAACCCGGCGTCACTCCGCAGATGCCGGCCTTTCATCTCAAACGGCCCGACGGCGGGGGGATCACGCTGGTCAATATCGGGGTTGGTCCGTCCAACGCCAAGACAGCAACCGATCATATCGCCGTTCTGCGCCCGCATGCGTGGCTGATGCTGGGCCATTGCGCGGGCCTTCGGAACACGCAAAACCTGGGAGATTTCGTTCTGGCGCATGCTTATCTGCGCGAGGATCACGTTCTGGACGACGATCTGCCGATCTGGGTGCCCGTTCCGGCGCTTGCCGAAATCCAGATCGCTCTGGAAGACGCCGTTGCCGAAGTGACGCAATATTCCGGTTATGACCTGAAACAGATCATGCGCACGGGAACCGTCGCCACCATCGACAACCGCAACTGGGAATTGCGCGACCAATCCGGCCCGGTCCAGCGTCTCAGCCAGTCCCGCGCGATCGCGCTGGACATGGAAAGCGCGACAATCGCCGCCAACGGGTTCAGGTTCCGCGTGCCTTACGGAACGTTGCTGTGTGTGTCGGACAAACCGCTGCATGGCGAGTTGAAACTGCCGGGAATGGCCTCGGAATTCTACCGCACACAGGTCACAAAGCACTTGCAGATCGGGATTCGCGCCTTGGAATCACTGCGCGAAATGCCTCTGGAACGTCTGCATTCACGCAAACTTCGGAGTTTTGAGGAAACCGCGTTCCTCTGAGAGGGCCAAATTCGGCTGATTTCCGCGTAAAATGGTCCAAAACGACCTTTGCGCCAACACTAGGCGTTGAGTTGGTACGCCGTATCTAGTTAAATGCGGCCAATGAACCTCAAGGGGTCGTATAACAACTACAGGATGGAACAATGACAAAACCAATGACAAAGACCCAACTTGTTGCAGCACTTGCAGAGGCAACCGGCAGCGACAAGGTAACCGCCAACCGCGGGCTCGAGGCGCTGACAGATATCATCACGCGCGAAGTTGCCGGCGGTGGAGCCGTGACTCTTCCGGGACTGGGCAAATTCGTGTGCCGCGACCGCCCCGAGCGCATGGTCAGGAACCCCGCGACAGGCGAGCAGTTCAGGAAAGATGCCGATCGGGTTGTCAAAGTCAGCATCGCTAAGGCGCTGAAAGACGCCGTCAACGGCTGATGCCGCCCTGGTTCCGCCAACACGGAACCAGCGCATGATTTTCCAACCGAAAAGGGTCGCAACAGTGCGGCCCTTTTCTTGATGTAAAGACACCCAATTGGATATCCGCGCGGCCCTCATGGGGCTTACCTTCGTGATCATGTGGAGCAGCGCCTTCAGCTCTGCCCGGATCATCGTTCAAAGCGCCCCACCGCTTTCAGCGTTGTCCCTGCGGTTTTTCGTCTCTGGTCTGATCGCGATTGCACTGGCGCGGGCGCTGGGCCAATCCATGCGCCTCAGTCGCGCGCAATGGACCAGCACCATCGTTTTCGGGTTGTGCCAGAATGCACTTTATCTTGGCCTTTTCTTCGTTGCGATGCAGTGGATCGGGGCCGGTATTGCAGCCATCATCGCCTCGTCCATGCCTTTGATGGTCGCCTTTCTTGGCCGGGTCTTTTTGAAGGAGAAAATCCGCCCGCTCGGTATTCTGGGGCTCTTGGCCGGACTGGCGGGCGTGGTTCTGATCATGACCGGACGGCTGGCCGGCGGCAGTCTTGACCTTTTTGGGATCGGGATTTGCGCCATAGGCGTTCTGGGGCTTGCGGTGGCGACGATGCTGGTCCGAGGGGCCGCGTCCGGCGGCAACGTTCTGATGATCGTCGGGCTCCAGATGCTGGTGGGAAGCGTGGCCTTGCTGATCCCCGCGCTCAGCCTTGAAACGTTTGACGTCACATGGTCCGCCGAACTGATCATCGCCTTTGCCTATACGACCATCGCACCGGGGCTGGCAGCAACCTGGATCTGGTTCCAGCTTGTGCGCATGATCGGCAGTACACGGGCGGCGGCTTATCACTTTCTCAACCCCTTTTTCGGGGTGGCCATTGCCGCGTTGCTGCTTGGCGAAAGCATGACGTTGCGCGACGTCATTGGCGTTGCCATCGTGACGGCGGGCATTCTTGCGGTGCAGCTGTCGGCCATCCGATCCCGAGAAATCATTTCAGCGACCTGACGCAATCGTGAAACCGGTTCAGGGAACCGTGTCATGACCATTTGTCTGAAGTCGCATAAAAACGTGGGGGACAAAAAGGGATCGTGCGTTCATGGAATTGGTTTTTGCCTATCTTGCGGGCTTGTTGACCCTGATCAACCCGTGCGTTCTGCCGGTCCTGCCAATCGTTCTGGGGTCTGCCGTTCAGGCCAACCGGTTCGGACCGATTGCACTGGCATTGGGCATGGGGCTTTCGTTCGTTTCCCTCGGACTGTTCGTGGCCCTCGCCGGTCGCGCCATCGGCCTGACCCCCGACCTGATGAGCCAGATCGGCGCCCTCCTGATGATCGGGTTTGGGATTATCCTTCTGGTTCCGCGATTCGCCAGTCGGTTTGAACTGGCAACCGCCGGAGTCGCCTCGGGTGCCGACCAGCGGATGGACGATCTGGATCGCTCGGGATTGCGGGGGCAATTCATCGGCGGGATCCTGTTGGGCGCAGTCTGGTCGCCCTGCGTGGGACCGACGCTTGGCGGTGCGATCTCGCTGGCTTCACAGGGGGAGAGTGTTCTGTGGTCCGGCCTGATCATGACCGGTTTCGCGCTGGGCATCGGCACGATCATCGTTGCGCTGGGGTATGGAACCCGCAACGTCATTCTGAACCGGCAGGCGCAAATGCGACGTATCGCAAGCGCGGCCAAGCCGGTCATGGGGGGACTGTTTGTGCTGGTCGGCGCCATGATCTATTTCAAGTTCAACTACGTGATCGAAGGCTGGCTGCTGGACGTGATGCCGGTCTGGTTGCAGGATTTTTCGGTCATTCTCTGAGTCTCGGAAAGGAATGAAAATGAACAGACGCAAATTCATGTCGCTGACGGGGGCGGCGCTGGCATTGCCGGTGCCTGCATTCGCCGCCAGTTCCCTGCCGTATTCGGTCGGGTTGGTTGACGGGTTGCTTGCGGACGGAAAAATCGTCTTCATCGATTTTTTCACGACATGGTGCACGACCTGCCGGGCGCAGGGCAGGGCCATCAATTCCCTGCGCACGCTCAACCCCGTCTACGATGAAAAACTGACCTTCGTGAAAGTTGACTGGGACGTTTATTCCAATTCCAAGCTGGCCAAACGTCTGGCAATTCCGCGACGCTCGACGCTCGTCGTCCTTTATGGAGACGCCGAAATCGGCCGGATTGTCGCTGACACCCGCAAAAGCAAGATCCGCGCATTGATGGATCTTGCGATTGCCCAAGCCTGATCAGGAGATATCACGATGACGACACCTCTCTTTTCCTTGCAACGCGCGAGAACGCGATGAGCCGCCGTGCTTTTCTGACGGCCGCAGGCATTGCCGGGTTTTTCGCACTCGGCGGAGCGGCGACCTATTTCAACCTTCAAAAGGGAACACCCGCGACATCACACGGGTCAACCTCGGTCGCCTATGCGCCGGGGGTCGTAAAAGAACTGCTGGCCGCCAACGAAACCGTGTTTGTCGATGTCTACACAAGCTGGTGTTCCACCTGCACATCGCAAGGCCGCACGATCGAGGCGCTGCGTCAGGAAAACCCGGCTTATGATGCCAACATGGTCTTTGTGGCGCTTGACTGGGATGTCTACGCCAATTCGGATTTCGCGCGAAAATACCGCATTCAGAACCGCTCGACCCTGCTGATCCTGCGCGGCAACAAGGTGCTGGCGGGCAGCTATGCCGATACGCGCTATTCGGGGATCAAGGCGTTGATGGACGTGGGGCTTGCCAAGGGCTGATCTAACCGATCCTGCCCTGATCAACACCCGGTTCGCCAACCTGCCCCCGATGAAGCAGAACGTGATCCAGCAGAACGCAGGCCATCATCGCCTCGCCTACCGGAACGGCGCGGATGCCGACACAGGGGTCGTGACGGCCCTTTGTCACGATTTCGGTTTGAGCACCCGATTTCGTAATGGTCTTTCGAGGGCTGAGGATCGAGGATGTCGGTTTGACCGCAAAACGACAGATCACGTCCTGTCCGGTGGATATTCCGCCCAGAATGCCGCCTGCGTGGTTGGAGCTGAAAACCGGGCCGTCCGGGCCCATGGAAATCTCGTCGGCATTCTCTTGCCCGGTCAGGGTCGCGGCCTCCATACCGGCCCCGATCTCTACCGCCTTGACCGCATTGATCGACATCATGGCCGTGGCCAGATCGGTATCAAGCTTGGCGTAAACCGGTGCGCCAAGCCCGGCAGGCACGCCGCTTGCCACGATCTCGACCACCGCTCCGACCGAGTTACCGGTTTTGCGAAGCGCGCTCAGCGTGGCCTCCCAACGCGCCGCCGCCGCCGCATCGGGCGCCCAAAATGGGTTTTCTTCGATCCGTTCAAGGTCAATCGCAGCACGGTCGATCTTGTCGCCACCCATCTGCACCATATAGCCCGTGACCGCGAGGTCCGGGAAAAGCGACCCAAGCGCTGCCCGCGCTACCCCCCCTGCGGCCACCCGCGCCGCCGTTTCACGCGCCGAGGATCGCCCGCCGCCCCGATAGTCGCGAATGCCGTATTTGCGCCAATAGGTGATGTCCGCATGACCGGGACGGAATTTTTCCGCGATGTCGCCATAGTCTTTGGACCGCTGATCGGTGTTGCGGATCATCAACTGGATCGGCATGCCGGTGGTCCTGCCTTCAAAAACGCCGGACAATATTTCGACCTGATCGGCCTCCTGCCTTTGCGTCGTGAACTTGTTCTGTCCCGGCCTGCGTCGGTCCAGCCAATGCTGCAGCATCGCCGGTTCCAGCGCCACGTTCGGAGGACAGCCGTCCACCGTCGCCCCAAGCGCCACCCCGTGGCTTTCCCCCCACGTGGTCACCGTGAACAAACGGCCAAATGAATTGGTGGACATCCGCATCGTCTCCTGTTTCAGGGCACATATGCGCAGAACAATCGACGACTGCCAAGATACGTTTCGGTATTGGTCTTGCGAACCGGGCCGTGAAGCGCCTATTCTGCCCCCACCTCGGGGAGCCCTTTGGGCTGAGATGCGCGTATTGCAAAACCCGTTGAACCTGAACCGGACAATACCGGCGGAGGGAAGGTAGACGCGATCATCGCCCTTCATCCTTTCCTGCGCCCCAGCCAATCGGAGGATCGGATGATCAAAACCACCTTTCTTGTTGCGGGTCTCGCCCTGATTTGCACGCCTGTCGCGCAAGCAGGCGAAAAACCCGTTCTCGACGTCTATACCTATGACAGCTTCGTGTCGGACTGGGGGCCAGGGCCTGCGGTCGAAAAGGCGTTCGAGGCCGTCTGTGACTGTGATCTGGTCTTTACCGGCGCGGGCGACGGCGCGGCGTTGCTGGCGCGGGTGCAGCTTGAAGGCGCGCGCACCAAGGCCGATGTGGTTCTGGGCCTTGACACCAGCCTGACCGCGCGGGCCGCCGAAACGGGGCTGTTTGCCGCCCACGGGCGCCTGCCGATTCATCCGAGCCTGCCGGGCGGCTGGAACGATGCCACCTTCCTGCCTTATGACTGGGGCTATTTCGCCTTTGTCTATGACAAGACCCGGCTGGCAAGCGTGCCCGGCAGTTTCAAAGACCTTGCCGACGCGCCTGATGATCTGAAAATCGTGATCCAGGATCCCCGCAGTTCGACCCCCGGACTTGGATTGCTGATGTGGATCAAGGCTTCTTACGGCGATCAGGCGGCCGGGATCTGGCAGGGTCTGGCCCCTCATATCCTGACGGTAACAAAGGGCTGGTCCGAAGCCTACGGCATGTTTCTGGCTGGAGAAGCGGATATGGTTTTGTCCTACACGACCTCGCCCACCTACCATCTTGTCGTCGAGCAGGACGACACCAAGGCCGCCGCCCGGTTCAGGGAAGGGCATTACATGCAGGTGGAGGTTGCGGGCAAACTTGCCTCGACAAAGAACCCCGAACTGGCCGATCGGTTTCTTGATTTCATGATGTCCGATGCGTTCCAGTCGATCATTCCCACCACCAACTGGATGTATCCGGCTTTCATGCCCGGGACGGGCCTGCCGAAAGGGTTTGAAACAACGATCCCGCCCGAAACAGCGTTGCTTCTGGCCCCACAAAAGGCCGAAGCGATCCGCAAGCAGGCGCTGGACGAATGGCTGACCGCGCTCAGCAAATGAGCCGTCCACCGCTTGGGGCCCTGACGGTCGCTGCCCTGCTCGTCGGTCTCAGCGGTGGAACGTTGCTGGTCGTCGCGCTGAGGGCGAAGGGGTTTCACGGCCTTGCGTCCTCGGACTGGGCAGCGCTGCGCTTTACCGTTTCTCAGGCGTTGGTCTCAGCGGCGTTTAGCGTCGCGCTGGCGATACCGGCGGCGCGGGCGCTGGCGCGTCGGCGGTTTCGCGGCCGCAATGCACTTGTCCTGTTGCTGGGCGTCCCCTTCGTCTTGCCGGTGATCGTCGCCGTGCTGGGCCTTCTGGCGGTCTTTGGACGCGCGGGGATCCTCTCGGCGGTGATCGCACCCCTGGGGTTGGGGCCTTTGAATATTTATGGGTTTCACGGCGTGGTCCTGGCGCATGTATTCCTCAACCTGCCGCTGGCGACGCGTCTGATCCTGCAAGGCTGGGCCACCATTCCGGCCGAGCGTTTCGCGCTGGCCGCCGGTCTGGGGATGTCCGGCCGGGATGTGTTCAATCATCTTGAGCGCCCGATGTTGCGGGGCATCCTGCCGGGTGTTTTCACGATTGTTTTTCTGTTGTGCGTCACCAGTTTCGCCGTCGCACTGACGCTTGGGGGGGGGCCACGGGCAACGACGCTGGAACTGGCCATCTACCAGGCTTTTCGTTTTGATTTCGACCTGTCCGGTGCTGCGACTCTGGCGGTTCTGCAACTGATGTTGAGTGCGGGCGCCGCAGCGCTGGCGTGGTGGCTGGCAGCATCCGTCGATCTGGGGGCGGGGCTGGACAGACCCTTGCGACGATGGGACAGCGGCGCCCGCGGACTGGTCGCACTTGATGGAGTGGTGCTTGGCGCGGTGTCGCTTTTCCTGCTGCTTCCCATGGGGATGATCGTTCTTGGCGGCATCGGGGCGCTCTGGGGTTTGGAACCGGCGGTGCTGGGTGCGGCGCTGAGGTCGATCCTCGTGGCACTTTGTGCCGCCGCGCTGACACTTGGCGCCTCGCTCTCGCTGTCGCTGGCGATTGCGAGGTCGGAAATGCGGCGACCCGTCCGGGCGGGTTTGCTGGAGGCGACCGGTTATCTGGCGGTTGCGGCATCCCCGATGGTGGTGGGGACGGGGCTTTTCATCGTGATTTTCCCGTTTGTCGACCCGACACTGGTCGCCCTGCCCCTGACCGCGCTGGTCAATGCGATGATGAGCATGCCTTTTGCGCTCCGTGCACTGCTGCCAGCCATCCGGGTTGCCGAGCGGGACTACAGCGCGCTGTCTGCCTCGCTCGGGCTTTCGGGGGGCGAACATTTCCGCATTGTCCTTTGGCCGCGGGTCCGCCGTGATGCGGGGTTTGCCGCGGGACTGGCGGCCGCGCTTTCCATGGGTGATCTGGGGGTGGTGGCGCTCTTTGCCGATCCGGACGCTGCCACATTGCCCCTTGTCATGTACCGCCTGATGGCGGCTTACCGAATGGATGACGCGGGCGGAGCGGCCCTGTTGCTGGTTATTCTCAGCCTCTTTTTGTTTTGGATGTTTGATCGGATGGGACGCGCAAATGCTTGAAATCGACAACCTCCTGATCCGGCAGGACGGTTTTGAACTTGGCGCGAACTGGTCGATGGAAACCCCCCAAAGGCTGAGCCTGATCGGGCCGTCCGGTGCGGGCAAGACCACGCTCCTGATGGCGATTGCAGGGTTTATTCAGCCAAAGCGCGGGCATATTTGTCTGGATGGTGAACCAATTGGCGGGCTGGCGCCCGGCGCACGACCGGTCAGCATCCTTTTTCAAAGTCATAACCTGTTTCCCCATCTCAGCGTTTTTCAAAACGTGGCACTTGCGCTTTGCACCGACCTGAAACTGTCACCCACGCAAGATGCCAAAGTCACAACCGTTCTGGAAAAGGTCGGGCTTGGCCACAAGGCGGCACAAAAACCGGGCGAACTGTCCGGAGGTCAGGCCCAGCGCGCGGCCCTGGCGCGCACGTTGCTGCGTCAAAAACCGCTGTTGCTGCTGGATGAACCCTTTGCCGCGCTCGGGCCGGCTTTGCGCGGTGAAATGCTTTCGCTGGTTGCCGCAATCGCACAGGAAACGGCAACGACCCTGATCATGGTCACACATGACCCGCGCGATGCAAAATCGCTTGGCGGTCTGTGCGCGCTGGTATCAAACGGCACATGCGATGACCCCGTGGGGACCGCCGATTTCTTCGACAACCCGTCCGCGGCTCTGACATCCTATCTCGGATAACAAAAGGGCGCATCCGAAGATACGCCCTTTCGTTATCCAGATTTGTCTCTGCCCTTAGGCCTTGCGTTTGGGCCCCGCCCACAACTGCTTGTTGGACAGGTAAAGAAGCGAGCTCAGCAGGACCATGAACGCCACCACCAGAAACCCGGTTTTCTTGCGTGCCATCATCTTGGGTTCAGCCGTCCACATCAGGAAAGCCGCCACATCCATCGTCATCGCATGAAGGTCATTGTGATGGCCGTCGCGGAATTCAACCTGCGCGTCCGCCAAGGGAGGAGGCATGGATATCCAGCCCCCCGGGAACGCCTTGTTTTCATAAAGCGTAACACCGGCCTGTTCCTTGGTTTCGCCCGTATACCCGGTCAGAACCGACGCGATATATTCCGGTCCGCCCATGCCCTTGAACAATTGTGCCAGACCCGAACCATAGGGGCCATGGAACCCCGCGCGTGCCTTGGCCATGACGCTGAGGTCAGGCGCGCCGGCAAAGGTGCCAATCGGAAACTTGTCCGATGGGATGGCTTCCCGCGTGTCACCGGGTTCAGCGTCTTCGCCCGTGTCGGGAACTTCGAACTGTTTGGCATAGGCCTTGATCTGTTCGGCGTCCATTTGCGGCCCGCCCGCGTCGCTAAGATTGCGGAACGACACCTGCCGCAACCCGTGGCACGCCGCGCAAACCTCGGTATAGACCTGCAATCCGCGTTGAAGCTGGTGCTGGTCGAAAACACCGAACGGCCCTTCGAACGTAAAGGCGAAATCCTCGATGTGCTGCGCCCCTTCCGAGGCCAGCGCCGTACCGCCTGACAGCCCGGCTGCAACGAAGAATGCGGCGAGTATGCTTTTCCTGATCATCGCTTTTTTCCTTCTGCTCGATTATTCGGCCGGGGACGCGGATGCGTCCTTGGGTGGATAGTGGGCATCGAAATCTTCCTCGATCGTCGCCGGTTGCGGCAACGGTTTTTCCAACACGCCCAGGAGCGGCAGAATGACCAGAAAATATCCGAACCAATAGGTTGCCCCGATGAGCGAGATGACCGGCACCAGACCCTCGGCCGGTTGCGATCCGCACCATGTGAGCACAAAGAAATCCAGCACGAAAAGCCAGAACCACCATTTGAAACTGGGTCGGTACTTGCCCGAGCGAACGCGCGAGGTGTCGAGCCATGGCACAAAGACCATGACGATGATCGACCCGAACATGGCCAGCACGCCGAAGAATTTCGCGTCAACGATGCCACCCGTCAGGACATGCACCAGCTGAACCGCCCAGACATCCGACGTAAAGGCGCGAAGGATCGCAAAGAACGTCAGGTAGTACCATTCCGGCACAATATGCGTCGGCGTGACCAGCGGGTTCGCCTCGATATAGTTGTCCGGGTGGTTGAGGTAATTCGGCATGAAATAAACCAGGACGAAGAACAATGTCAGAACCACACTCAGCGCGAAGATGTCCTTGACGACGAAGTAGGGCCAGAAGGGCAGCGTGTCCTTCTTGACTTCGTCCTTGGACCCACGGCGAACCTCGACCCCCGACGGGTTGCCGTTGCCGGTCGTGTGGAACGCCCAGATATGAAGGGCCACAAGACCGACCAGAACGAACGGCAACAGGTAATGCAGGCTGAAGAACCGGTTGAGCGTGGCGTTGTCGACCGACGGCCCGCCCAGAATCCACGTCTGGATCGTTTCGCCCACGCCGGGAATAGCGCCGAAAAACCCCGAAATGACCGTTGCGCCCCAGAACGACATCTGGCCCCAGACCAGGGCATAGCCCAAAAAGCCGGTTGCCATCATCGCCAGATAGATCAGCATCCCAAGGATCCACACGACTTCACGCGGAGACTTGTAGGATCCATAATAAAGGCCACGGAAAATATGGGCGTAAACAGCGATAAAGAACAACGTCGCGCCGTTTGCGTGCATGTATCGCAAGGCCCAGCCGCCGTTCACGTCACGCATGATGTGCTCGATTGAATCAAAGGCCATGCCGACATTGGCGGTATAGTGCATCGCCAGAACGATGCCGGTGGCGATTTGCAGGACGAGACAGAACACCAGAACGATGCCCCAGATCCACATCCAGTTGAGGTTCCTGGGCGTGGGGATCATCAAGGTGTCATAGGCAAGGCTGACGATCGGCAAACGCTCGTGCAGCCACTTTTCAAACCCGGTTTTGGGTTCGTAATGATCGTGTGGTATTCCAGCCATTTCGTTTCTCCCCTTAACCCAGCTTCAGTGTTTTGTCGTCGGCCCAGGCGGTCAACGGAATGTCCAGATTTCTGGGGGCCGGACCTTTGCGGATACGGCCCGCCGTGTCGTAATGTGACCCGTGGCAAGGGCAGAACCAGCCGCCGAAATCCCCGGCACCGTCGCCCAGAGGAACGCACCCAAGATGCGTGCAGACGCCGATCATGACCAGCCATTCGCCGGCTTCGTCAAAGGCGCGGTTTTCGTCGGACGCGTCGGTTCCCGGTTTGTTGATGTTTTCAGAAGTCGGGTCCACAAGCTCGTCCATCTTGACGGCGCGCGCGGCATCAATCTCGTCCTTGGTGCGGCGGCGGATGAAAACCGGTTTGCCGCGCCATTTGACCGTCAGCTGCGTGCCCGGGTCGATGCCGTCCACCGGCACCTCGACCGAGGCCATCGCCAGCACATCCGCGCTTGGGTTCATTTGGTTGACCAACGGCCAGACCGCCGCGCCAGTGGCGACCGCCCCCGTGGCCGCCGTCGCCACGTAGAGGAAATCCCGGCGGGTACCTGTGTCATCTTCAGTGTGGGACACGAGCATTTCTCCTTTGCACAGTCCGATGACGGACGCCTGATCTGCATCGCCGGCGGCTTGCGCCGGCAACCTTCTGGCGGTTACTACACAGAGAGTTGACCACAGTCCAGCAGACAAACTATCCCAGCGCTCAACCGAGGGAAAAAGTTATGCGATTGGCCGCTTATCAGCCGGATATTGCCCCCAATCTGGGGGCCATGATCCGAATCTGCGCCTGTTTTGCTGTCCCTCTGGACGTGATCGAACCCTGCGGATTCCCACTGTCCGTCCGGTCCCTGCGCCGTGCCGCGATGGATTACGCGGATATCGCCGATATTACGCGCCATGATTCGTGGGAACTGTTCCGGCGGAACCGCCCCGAAGGGCGCCTGATCCTGATGTCGACGGGTGCGGATACCACCCTGGCAGAGTTCTCTTTTGAAAAGGGCGACACCCTGATGATGGGGCGCGAAAGTGCTGGTGTACCGATCGCGGTGGAACGGGCCTGCGATGCCAGGGTCAGAATTGCCATGCCCGGTGGAGGGCGCAGTCTGAACGTTGCCGTCAGCGCCGGGATCGCCCTGGCCGAAGCCCTGCGCCAAACAAGCTGAAGAACCGGCAAGTCATTCAACGGGTGCGGTGGCCTTCATGCTGGCGCGCGCCGCAAACCGCGCTTCCCACGCGCTCAGTCGCGGATGGCCATCGCGCCATGCCCGGTCGTCATGGCGAAAATCAAGATAGGACAGCGCGCAGCCAAGGGCGATATGACCCATGTCCGGCACCCCGGCAAGATGATCGCCCCATGACTCCTCGAGCATGTCGAGCGCACGCACGACCTTGGCCCACTGGCCGTCCAGCCAGCCCTGCATGACCTGCGCCTCGGCCCGCAGGCGCGTTTCGTAAACCATCAGAATCGCCGCGTCGACCATCCCGTCAGCCATCGCTTCCAGTGTCAGCGTCGCCCAGCGCCGGGGAGGATCGGGATAGAACGCACCCTCGGCCCGGGCATCCAGAAACTGGCAGATCACCCGGCTGTCAAAAAGCGCCGGGCCTGTGCCCGGATCCAGAACCGGGATCTTGCCCAGCGGGTTTTGCCCGGTCGGCATATTGCCGGGATTGAGTGGCGTTCCCGCCGACATCACCAGGTCGACATCCCCCAACTGCCCGGTTTCGCGCAGCAAGACCAGAACCTTTCGCGCAAACGGCGAGGTGGCGGAAACATAAAGCTTCATTCCTCAGACCTTTCTGAAACGCAGCCGCCCCAGCGCTGCCAAATCAAGTTCAATTCCCGGGCCTTTGGTTCCGGCACGCACCACACGACGCCAACGCGCCCGGATGTTGAACTGTTCGCGGTCCTTGGCCCTGGAAACACCAAACCCTTCGTCGACGCGGTCAAGCGCGTCCTCGGTCTGCTGACGGGTTTCGGCGCGTCCGGGTTTTTGGGTTGCGGCATAAGCGATCAGCGCGACGCCTCCGTATCGAAGTGCTGTCAGGGCTATCGGGACAACGGGTATCGCCATTGGGGCCTCCTTTGGGTTTGCGCGAAGGCTAACCGCGACTGCATCGCGATGCAAATCAACCCGGCGGGTTTTTCATCAGGCGGGCGAGACTGGCCAGATCCTGCCCGATGCTGCTTTGATCAATCGACCGGGCGGCGGCGTTCCGGGCAGCCGCATCCTTGTTCTGATTGAGCTTCCACGTCCCGTCGACCTCGGTGATCCGCATGCAAAACGGAACGACCATACGCTTCAACCGCGCCAGCACATCCGCGTTGACCTTGTCGATCAGCCATTCAGGTTTGGGGAGCAAACGTCGCTCGAAATGATGTGAAAGCCGCTCAAGGTGTTCCGACAGCATTTCTGGGCCCAAAACCGCAAGATCGCCCCGCAAATGAACGGCCACATAATTCCATGTCGGAACCTGATCATCAACCGCATACCAGTCCGGTGAAACGTACCCGTCCGGGCCGGACACGCACAGCACCGCAGGCAAGAAAGCGTCGCCTGCCATCGCGACGATGGGATTTGAGCGAACGAAATGTCCCTCCGCGCAGGTGCCGTCCTCGGACAGCAAAAAGGGAATGTGGCTGCAAACAGGGCCGTGGGGTCCATTGACGGCGACAACGCCGAACCCGCGATTGCGCGCAAATGCAAAGTTGGCGTTTGTCCCGACAGACCGGAAAGACGGGTTTGGATGCATTCAGACCTCGGGAAAAACTGTTGGTTGATCACCCGCCTGCCATTTCGGGTATCTGGCCATGATGCTGCGAAGCTCGCCAGAGTTCAAGAGTGCCCCCAGCCAGCACATGAAGTTCGGCAACGGTTGGCCATCAAACCCCGTCCTTTGCCATCAGCATCTTTCCGTCATGTCCGGTGATCGCGGCGCTGACCACCCCCCCGACCGGCTGATCGGTGGAAAAGGACACTGGCGCGAAACTTTCGGTCCGGCCCATGCGCGGACCTTCGCAAAGAATGTTGTGCGTCCGCCCGATTTGCGCCGCAAGATGCGCCGCAACCTGTTTATCGCCCAGTTCGCGCAGCTTTGCGGCCCGGTTTCTGATCGTCTCGCGAGCGACTTGCGGCATACGGGCCGCCGGGGTTCCCTGACGGACGGAATAGGGAAAGACGTGCAACCATGTCAGGCCACATGCCCTGACCAGATCGAGCGAGTTCTGGAACATCGCATCGGTTTCGGTCGGAAACCCCGCGATGATGTCCGCACCGAAAACGATGTCCGGACGAAGCGTACGCAATCCGGTGCAGAATTCTATGGCGTCCGCGCGCAGATGCCGCCGCTTCATCCGTTTGAGGACCATGTCGTCGCCCGCCTGCAGCGACAGGTGCAAATGCGGCATGAGACGGGATTGGGAGGCAAGGAGTTCGATCAGCAGGGGATCAGCCTCGATCGAGTCAATCGAGGAAATGCGCAATCGCGCCAAATCCGGCACGCCGTCAAGAATGCCCGCGACAAGATCGCCAAGCCGGGGCTGGCCTTCCAGGTCAGCGCCCCAACTGGTCATGTCCACCCCGGTCAACACGACCTCGTTGAACCCCCTGTCAGCCAGTGACCGCACCTGTTCCACCGCCGTTTGCGCAGGTACCGAGCGTGAGTTTCCCCTCCCAAAGGGGATAATGCAAAAGGTGCAACGGTGATCGCAGCCGTTCTGAACCTGAACATAAGCCCGCGCGCGTGTGCCAAACCCGTCGATCATGGGGCTGAGCGCCGTCTTTTCCGCCATGATGTCGCCCACGCGAATGCGCGTACCGGTCCCTGTCGAAGCGGCAACGTCATGCCATGTCCCGACGTCCAGTTTTTCAGAATTTCCCATCACCAGATCGACCTCGGGCATGTCGGAAAACGGACGGGGATCAACCTGTGCTGCGCACCCGGTTACAACCATCTTGCGGTCAGGATGGCTGCGCCTGAGTTTGCGAATTCTCTGGCGCGCGGTGCGCACGGCCTCGGCGGTGACTGCGCAGGTGTTGACGACGATCGCATCGCGCAGGCCCGCATCCTGCCCGAGCTTTCGCATCGCCTCGCTTTCATAGGCGTTGAGCCGGCAGCCCAGCGTCTCGATGATCGGCCCATCCGATGGCATCAGACCTGTTCCAGAAATTCCGGCGTGAACACACCCGAGAAAACATCCGCGGTTGGTCCGGTCATCCAGACGCCGTCCTCGCGCCAGTCGATCTCCAGCACGCCGCCGTCAACGATGACCGAGCATTTTGCCGCGCTCAAACCCCGGCGCACCGCGGCAACGACGCTGGCGCAGGAACACGAACCACTTGCCAGGGTTACCCCGACTCCGCGTTCCCAGATCCGCAACCGCAATTGATCGCGTGACCGGATTTCCACGAATTCGACATTCGAGCGCTGCGGGAAAAGCGGATGGTTTTCGATCGGCGGGGCCAGCGCCGCCAAATCGGTTGCCTCGGCATCCCTGACAAAAAAGACGCAATGGGGATTGCCCATGCCAAGCGCCACGGGATCGCCGTCGATCGGCAGATGGAGCGTGTCCACCTGGTGGGAAAGCGGAATGTCGCGCCAATCCAATTGCGGCTGGCCCATGTTCACCCGATAGGTGCCGTCGCGTGGGTTTTCGCAATTCAATATGCCTCGCTCCGTCCTGAGCGTGATGGTATCGGCCCCGGTTTCTTGGAAAATCAGGCCTGCGATACACCGCGTTGCATTCCCGCAGGCCGCCGATAGGCTGCCGTCGGCGTTCCAGAACTGAAGATGCGCAGTCGCGTCTTCACAATCCGAGATCACCGCCAACTGATCAAATCCGACACCACGGTGACGGTCGCCCACGGCTCGGGCCAGCCCGGCCGTCACCGGATTGGATTTACCGCGCGCATCGACAACAACAAAATCATTGCCCAGACCGTGCATTTTCCGAAACGGAAGACCTGTTTTTTGCCAATATGCGTCCATCGGGCGGATATAGACGCTTGTGACATCGATGGCCAGAAATGTTCTGCCATTTCTTCAAAGCAAAATCCCGCTTGAGTGGCCGAATTTTCCCTTGACCAACCCCCTTGCCCCTTATACCTACGCGGTCTCATGTGGGCCCGTAGCTCAGTTGGTAGAGCAACTGACTTTTAATCAGTGGGTCACAGGTTCGAATCCTGTCGGGCTCACCATTATTTCCTGCCGGAATCATCACGTGATCGACGCGCTTGTCTGGAGATCTGCCGGTGATATCCGGCAAGGCGATCCGGTCAGGGGATTGCCGGGCGGTCCGGCCCATTGCCGATAAACCGGCCCCGGCAAAGTACCGCGGCCGGCTTTGTTTTCCGCCCTAGTCAGCCCAGCTTACACCCGTCAGATCGTTGGCTTGGGTCGGCGAATTCTCCCACATGCCGTTGATCCTGGCGTTGATGACGCTCGTGCGGGCAAGCTGAAACAGATAACCGTTCACGTAGTCTTCCGAAATCATCCGCTGCGCAGCTTTCAGAATTTCCGAGCGTTTCGCCGGGTCCGTGGCCGCGTTCAGATCCTTCATCAGCTGCTGGAAATCCGGGTTGTCGTACTGGAAATAGTACTCCGGCCGGGCATAGATGCCGATGTCCATGGGTTCGGTATGGCTGACGATCGTCAGCCCATAATCCTTTTGCTTGAACACCTCGGTCAGCCATTGGGACCATTCAAGGTTGCTGATCTCGGCGTCAATTCCGACAGCGCGCAACTGGGCGGCGATGATCTCGCCTCCCCGCCGGGCGTAAGACGGCGGCGGCAGTTTCAGCGTGGTCTTGAACCCATCGGGAAAGCCAGCCTCCGCCAACAGGTGGCGGGACATTTCAGGGTCATAGTTGGACAGTCCGGTCAGGTCGACGTAATCGGGATTGTGCGGCGCGAAATGGGTGCCGATCGGTGTGCCGTATCCAAACATCGCACCGTCGATGATTTCCTGGCGGTTGATGGCATGCGCCAGCGCCATCCTGACCTTTTTGATCTTGAAATGCTCATCCTTGTTGTTGGTGGAAAGGATCGTTTCACCCTCGGTATTGCCACCGATGACGGTAAAACGGGGGTCCGCCACGAATTGGGGCAGGGTTTCGGGTGCGGGATATCCGGGGAAGGCGTCGATATCCTCGGCCATCATGGCCGCAAAGGCCGCCGTGGGGTCCGAGATAAACTTGAACGTCGCCTTGTCCAGCGCAACCGGGGCGCCCCAATAGTTGGGGTTTTTCGTGATTTCGATCCGGTCGCCCTGCACCCAGTTAGAGAATACGAACGGTCCCGTACCGACGGGGTGCGTCGCCGCGTCAGCGATGCTTTCGGGTGCCACGATGACCGCGTCACCCCAGGCCATGTTGGTGATGAACCCGCCATTCGGCCCGGACAGTGTGACCTTGACGGTCAACGGATCAACCACGTCCACGCTGGCAATTCCGGCAAACAGCGCCTTTTGGGCGTTGGTACTGTCTTCGGCCCTTGCACGATCGAGCGAGAATTTGACATCCTCGGCGTTCATCGCGCTGCCGTCGTGGAATTTCACGCCGTCATGCAGATGGAAGGTGTAAACCAGTCCATCTTCTGAAATGTCCCAGCTTTCCGCCAGCGCAGGCGCGATCGAGCCATCCGCCTGATACCGCGTCAACCCTTCGAAAACATTGGCGTAAACCACTTCGTCAATGGCTGCTGCCGCGCCGCCCGTCGGGTCAAGGTTCGGTGGCTCCAACTGCATTCCGACGATGATGTCGGTCTTTGCGGCATGTGCGCCGAACGCAACGCCCAGCGCGATTGCACTGGCAAGAGCCGCAGTTCTGAATGTGAATGTCATGATCGTCTCCCATCTTTATTGTCAAAGTTTAGCATTTACCCGCCGTTTGTCACCTGCCCGTCAGAAGTTCCTGTAACGTCAGCGCCATGACCGAGGCGCTGTCCATCATGTCGTCGACGCCGATCCATTCGTCCGGTTGATGCGCTAAATCCAGTATTCCCGGACCATATGCAATGCAGTTTTTCAGCTTTCCGATGCGGTCGATATGTTTCTGATCGTACGTGCCCGGCGAGACCACATATTCCGGCCCTTTTCCCAGGATCCGGGATATCGCGCGGCTGACGGTTTTCACGACCGGGGCGTTTTTGTCCGTCATGGTCGGGATGACTGTGTGCATATCCCTGATTTCATAGTCGAAGTTCGCGCGCTTGGCTTTCAGATCCTCCAGAAGAACGATGAATTCGCCGCGCACGTCGGAAAGGTTCTCCTCCATCAGAAACCGCCGGTCGATCACCATTTTGCAGCGATCGGGCACGCAGGCCGAGGGCAGGCCGGTATAGCCTTCTTCCTGAACCGGCTCTCCGCCGTGAATTGAATTGATGTTGAGGGTCGATTGTCTTGCCCCCTCCGGCACCACCGGCATGTCGGTGCGTTTCGCAGCAAGCATGGGGAACAACGTGCTTTCCATCCTTGCGATCAATGCGCCCATATGCCGAACGGCGCAATCGCCAAGAAACGGCATGGACCCATGCGCGATCCGCCCCTTTGTTTCGATTTCCGCCCACCAGACGCCGCGATGTCCAAGGCAGATCCGGTCTTTGTTGAGAGGTTCGGGAATGATGACATGCTGCACGCGGTCCGGGCTGAAATAACCGCGCCCGGCCAGATAGGCAACGCCGCCAAACCCTCCGCTTTCTTC
>CAYXNM010000020.1:0-28371 GCA_964466385.1 uncultured Rhodobacter sp.
CCTCGATGTCGAAGTGTCGCCCGCCCATTTCTTCCAGCTTGCCTGTAGGTATACCCACGAGCGTTCGTAATGTCAATTACTTTCTTTCAGGTTGTGCAAAATTTCTCGCTGAAAAACCCCTAAGCCATTGTTTTTTCTACGAACTATCTTACACCCCTTCAACGAACGTATATTCCCTGTCCGCAGCGGGCAACCCGAATTTCAGCGCCTCCTGATATTCGGGACCGTTATAGAACGCCTGTGCCGTCGCCATGTCCTTGAACCGGATGATCACGTTTCGGGCGCGACCCTTGCCTTCCATCTGGACGCAATCCCCCCCGCGGGCAAGAAATTCGCCGCCGTATTTCAAAACGGCGGGGCCGGCCAGTGCTGCGTATTTCCCGTATAGTTCCACATCGTTAACATCGACATGCACGATCGCATAAACCGCCATCATAAATCCTCCAGCAATTGTTCCGCGTCCGCAATGGCTGCGGCTGCATTCTTGATATCCGGACCGCCGGCCTGTGCCATGTCGGCACGACCGCCACCTCCTTTTCCACCCAGTCTGGCCACAACGGCACGGACCACATCAACGGCCGAGATTTTGCCGGTCAGATCATCCGTCACGCCGCTTGCAATCGCCGCTTTGCCGCCAACATCGGCAATCAGTACGATGACCCCGCTGCCCAGCCGTGACTTGTGCGCATCTATCAGACCGCGCAAATCCTTGCCGTTCACGTCGCGCAATATCTGCGCCACAAAGGGGATACCGTTGACCTTTTTCACCTCGGCCTCACGGCCGTCTTTGCTGTTTCCAGCCAATGCCACCTGCCGGCGCAGGTCAGCGATTTCCACCTGGAGTTTCTTGCGCTCGTCAAGCAGCGCGCGGATACGGCCCGCAAGCTCTTCGGGCCTGGCTTTGACGATGGACGCGGCTGCGGACAGTGCGTGCTCCTGCGCGTTTAGGAACCGCACAGCGCCACGCCCCGTCAACGCTTCGATCCGGCGCACGCCATTTGCGGTTGCACTTTCAGAGACCAGTTTGAAACTGCCGATGTCACCCGTGCGACGGACGTGGGTGCCGCCGCATAGTTCGATGGAATACGTGTCCTTGGTACTGCCCCGGCCCGAACCATCCTCGCGCCCCATGGAAACAACCCGGACCTCGTCACCATATTTTTCCCCGAAAAGCGCCTGTGCACCCAGTGCGCGGGCATCGTCCGGGGTCATGATCCGCGTTTCAACGGCGGTGTTTTGACGGATAAAGGTGTTCACGTCCGCTTCGACCGAAGCCAGTTCCTCCGCCGTCATCGATTTTGCGTGGCTGAAGTCAAATCGCAGCCGTTCCCCGTCGTTGAGCGACCCCCGTTGCGCGACGTGGCTGCCCAGTTTCTGGCGCAGCGCTTCGTGCAGCAAATGGGTCGCGGAATGGTTGGCGCGAATTGCCGTTCTGCGGCTGTGATCGACCATGAGCTGGGCCGCCTCACCCATCCTGATCTCGCCCTCCGTGACTTTTGCAACGTGGATAAAGACACCGGCGTGCTTTTGCACATCGTCAACAGTCGCCGCGCCCAGTGGTCCGCGGATCACGCCCTTGTCCCCGACCTGACCACCGGATTCGCCATAAAAGGGCGTCTGGTTCACGACGACGGAAACACTGTCGCCCACGCGCGCGGAGGGTATCGTCACACCGTCTTTCACCATTGCGGTGATCTGACCTTCGGCAATCTCCGTGTCATAGCCCAGAAATTCGGTCGCGCCGAATTCCTCGGCGATTTCGAACCAGACCTTGTCTTCCCGCACCTGCCCTGAACCCGACCAGGCCGCGCGCGCCTTGGCCTTTTGGGCCGCCATGGCCGCATCGAACCCGGCCCCTTCGACCGCGCGCCCTTTTTCGCGCAGAGCATCTTCGGTCAAATCCAAGGGAAACCCGTAAGTATCATAGAGCCTGAACGCCGTTTCACCCGGCAACGCAACCCCGGCGGGCAGGGCGTCAAGCGCGCTGTCCAACAACTTCAATCCCCGGTCAAGCGTCGTCAGGAACCGCGTTTCCTCCAGCTTCAGCGTTTCTTCAATCATGTCCTGAGCACGCCGAAGCTCGGGAAAGGCCTGCCCCATCTGTTTGACAAGTGCCGGAACAAGCCTGTGCATGACAGGGTCTTTCGCCCCCAACAAATGGGCGTGACGCATGGCGCGACGCATGATGCGGCGCAAAACGTAACCGCGCCCTTCATTCGATGGCAAAACGCCATCGGCGATCAGGAACGAGGTCGACCGCAAGTGATCGGCGATCACCCGGTGATGGGTCTTGCCGGGACCGTCGGGGTCGCTCGACGTGGCGTGGGCCGACGCCTCGATCAGATCCCGCATGAGGTCGGTATCGTAATTATCGTGCTTGCCCTGCAACAAGGCCCCGACCCGTTCCAGCCCCATGCCCGTGTCGATCGACTGCATCGCAAGCGGGGTCATCGAGCCGTCCTCGAACTGTTCGTTCTGCATGAAAACGAGGTTCCAGATCTCGATAAACCTGTCACCGTCCTCGTCCGGACTGCCCGGAGGACCGCCCGCAATGTGCGCCCCGTGGTCGTAAAAAATCTCGGTGCACGGTCCACAGGGGCCGGTCGGGCCCATCATCCAGAAATTATCATGGGTCGGAATGCGGATGATCCGGTCGTCAGGCAATCCGGCCACCTTTTTCCAGATATTCGCGGCTTCGTCATCCGTGTGATAAACCGTCACCAAAAGACGGTCCTTGTTGATCCCGAATTCCCGCGTCAACAATTCCCACGCATAAGGAATCGCGGCTTCCTTGAAGTAATCCCCAAAAGAAAAATTTCCCAGCATCTCAAAAAACGTATGATGCCGGGCCGTATATCCCACATTGTCCAGGTCGTTGTGCTTGCCCCCGGCGCGCACGCATTTCTGGCTGGTGCTGGCGCGACTGTAGGCGCGCTGTTCGACACCGGTGAAGACATTCTTGAACTGAACCATTCCCGAATTGACAAACATCAGTGTCGGGTCATTGCGTGGCACCAGGGGCGAACTTTCCACGATCGCATGATCGTTTTCCTGAAAATAGTTCAGGAAAGTCGTGCGAATATCGTTCAGGCTGGCCATGGGTCCGGTCCTTGCGCGGAGACAAATCCCGGTTGGTTTACCCTTGCCAATCCCGCCTGTCCACAGGCCAAAACGTGACGAGGACCGGTCTGATCAACGCAAACCGATCCTCGGGCAATCAAATCGGAAATCGGTCGTCAGGCTTCCAAAACCTCTTCGTCATCCGAAACGTCTTTGGGCATTTCAAAGTCGAGCCCATGCGCCGCCCTGATCTTGTCTTCGATATCATATGCGGTTTTCTTGTTTTCCTTCAGGAAGGTCTTGGCGTTTTCGCGCCCCTGCCCGATCCGTTCGTCCCCGTATGAATACCACGACCCTGATTTTTCGACGATCCCCGCCTTGACGCCCAGATCCAGCAATTCGCCGGTCTTTGAAATCCCTTCGCCATACATGATATCGAATTCGACCTGTTTGAAGGGCGGCGCCACCTTGTTCTTGACGATCTTCACGCGGGTCGCGTTGCCGACGACTTCGTCACGATCCTTGATCGCGCCAATGCGCCGGATGTCCAGTCGAACCGAGGAATAGAATTTCAGCGCGTTGCCGCCTGACGTGGTTTCCGGGCTGCCAAACATCACGCCGATTTTCATCCGGATCTGGTTGATGAAGATAACCATGCACTTGGATTTCGAAATGGACCCAGTCAGCTTGCGCATGGCCTGGCTCATCAGGCGCGCCTGTGCGCCGACCTGATGGTCGCCCATGTCGCCCTCCAGCTCCGCCTTGGGGGTCAACGCGGCAACCGAGTCGACGACGACCATGGCAACCGCGCCCGATCGAACCAGCGTATCGGTGATCTCAAGCGCCTGTTCGCCGGTGTCGGGTTGACTGATCAGAAGTTCGTCCAGATCCACACCCAGTTTTCGCGCATATTGCGGGTCAAGCGCGTGCTCGGCGTCAACAAAGGCGCAGATGCCGCCCTTTTTCTGCTCTTCGGCCACCGCATGCAGCGTCAAAGTGGTCTTGCCAGAGCTTTCCGGTCCATAGATTTCAACAATCCGACCCTTGGGCAATCCACCGATTCCCAGCGCGATATCCAGACCGATCGACCCGGTCGAGGTCGCCTCGATATCCGCGATGGACCCGGTTTGGCCAAGCCGCATGATCGACCCCTTGCCAAAGTTCCGTTCGATCTGCCCAAGCGCGGATTCAAGCGCTTTTTGTTTGTCCATGTCGCGTCTTTCACTGAAGTCCAGCAATGCTGATGCCATTTTGTTGCCCCTTATTTCACATCGTTCCCGTCGCGGCAATCACTGCCCGTGTTCGCCTCTTGTTCTCATTGTTATGGGACCAAAACGCGAACATTTCAATACAAATCTTTCTAAAGTCACTTTTTATCAAGAAGGTTAAGGGTTAGTTTACAACGCAATAACAACACAGGCAGGCGACTTTCTTGTCATGATGATTTTCTGGAACGCAAAGCTTGCCTTTTTGGCGGTGCCAAAAACCGGAACGACGGCGATCGAGTCCGCTCTTGCGCCCCATGCGTCGATTTCCTTTCGCCGCCAGCCGAACCTGAAACATATGACGCATCAACGTTTCAACCGGTTTATCCGTCCCTACCTCAAGAAAGAGGGGAAAGAAGACGTGGAGATGGTCGCCGTCATGCGCGAACCGATTTCGTGGCTGGGCAGCTGGTACCGGTATCGCCAGCGCCCCGCACTTGAAAATACCTCTAATTCAACACGAAATGTCAGCTTTGACGAATTCGTGCAGGCTTATGTGGGTGGGTCCGACCGTCCGGATTTTGCCAAGATCGGTTCCCAGGCGCGCATGCTGTCGGTCAGCCGCAGCCAGGTCGGGATGGATCATCTTTTCAAATACGAAAACCTGCCTGCTTTCACAAGATTTCTGAGCGAACGTCTGGAGCGCGAAATCGCGTTTCCCACGATGAATGTTTCACCCAAACTGGAAATCGAGCTTTCGCCCGAAACCGAAGACCGCCTGCGCCGAAAATACGCTCTGGATTTTGAGACTTACAACGCCATCGGCGACCCAGCGCCCGAGGTTTGATCCTGGCGGGAGCGACGAGGCCCCCGCAGTCGACGCTCACGAACCCAGCGGTTCAAACCGGCATGTGAAATGACGCATCAGCCGGGGTTCGCGGGTGATCCTGTATCCCACAAGGCGATCTTTCTGCCTGTTCAGGTCCTCAAAGACTTCGATCATGTAATCCGCATGCGATTGTGTATAGGTGCGGCGTGGCATTGCCAGTCTGACCAGATCCATGGCCGCAGGTTTTTCGCGGCCATCGGGTTGACGCCCAAACATCACGGTTCCTATTTCGCAACTGCGGATGCCACCCAGTTCGTAAAGCGCCACCGCCGCCGATTGGCCGGGATACTGAAGCGGGTCCAAATGAGAGAGCCAGCGACGCGCGTCGACAAACACCGCGTGCCCTCCGGCCGGCTTCACGACCGGTATTCCGATCGCATCCAGTTTTTCGACGATATAGCTGTTGGTTCGAATCCGGTAGCGCAAGTAGTCTTCGTCGACGATTTCAGACAATCCTTGTGCGACAGCTTCGAGATCGCGGCCCGCCAGACCTCCATAAGTCGGGAAACCTTCGGTGCGGATCAGGCAGGCCCGGGCGGCGTCGGCCAGGTCAGGGTCGTTGAGCGCAAGCCATCCGCCGATATTTCCAAACCCATCCTTTTTCGCGCTCATAGTCATGCCATCCGCGCAGGAAAAGCAGTCGCGCACGATATCGGGAATGTTTCGTTCACCTTGGCCCGGTTCGCGCTGCTTGATGAACCACGCGTTTTCCGCAAAACGGCACCCGTCGATGATGAAAGGTTTGTGATGCTGTTGGGCAAGGGATGCAACTGCGCGGATGTTTTCAAGGCTGACTGGCTGGCCGCCGCCCGCGTTGTTGGTAATGGTCAGCATCACACAAGGTACGCTGTCGCCGTATTCGTCGAGAAAACCGGCAAGTCGGTCAAGGTCCATGTTTCCCTTGAAAGGGTGCAATGACGACGGGTCCCTGCCTTCGTCGATCACCAGATCAAAGCCAAGGGCGCCGCTGGCCTCGATGTTGCCGCGTGTTGTGTCAAAATGGGTATTGTTGGGGATGTTCCGGCCCTCTCCACCGAAAATCGAGAACAGGATCGCCTCGGCCGCGCGCCCCTGGTGTGTTGGGATGATGTGTTCAAACGGCATCAGGGTCCGGACAGCGTCACGGAACCGCTCAAACGATGGCGAGCCGGCATAGCTTTCATCACCTTTCATGACGGCGGCCCACTGCGCCGCGCTCATGGCCCCGGTGCCGCTGTCCGTCAACAGGTCGATCAGGACATCATCCGATTTCAGCCCGAAAAGGTTATAGTGACTTGCCCTGATCAGTTGGCGCCGTTCGGCGCGCGTGGTCATTCGGATCGGTTCGATGGACTTGATGCGAAATGGTTCAAAGATCGTCTGCATTCGGGGCTCCTGTTTTCAGCCCCTTGTTGCCATGGCAATCCAAAACACACGCGGGGGCCAGCGCCACGGTTGCTCACAATTGAACCGCGCTCAGCGCCCTGTCTGAATGCGGTTTTTCTCGCAGGCGGGTCTCGGATTGTCAAGGATTGCACCGCCGGGGCGGCATGCCGGAGTTATGTTTCCGCAGCCCCACATTCCTTTCCAGAAAGAAAACACGCCCGGTTTGGCCAACCCCGGACCGCGATGCGAAATGTGGGAACCGGTTTTCTGAAGGAATTGCCCGCCCGCCTTGGCTGGGTTTCCTTATTTCAAACGGACGACACTTTATGATTTGCCTGTCCCGAGTTTCAAGTTTGCCGGCACTTTGCGGGCTGCGGTTCCGGTTTTTTCAAACCCGGATGAACCCATATGCCGTTGAACCGTGTCGGTCAGATCGTTTAGCGAAAAGGGCTTGGGCAGGAAAACGGAATGGGCGATCAAAGCCTGTCGGTCCCCAAAGGATTCCTCGGCATACCCCGAAACAAAGATCACTCTGGTGTCGGGTCGCTCCTTTTGCGCCTCGCGCACCCATGCCGGTCCGTCGAGCCCCGGCATGATGACATCGGTGACGAACATGTCCACATCGAATTGCTTGTCCTTCAGCAATTCCAGCGCTTCTTCGCCGTTTTGCGCCTCGGTCACGTCAAAACCACGCAAGCGCAACGCGCGCGCGGCGAAGGTCCGGACAGGCGCTTCGTCTTCGACCAGCAATACCATTCCGCTGACCGGTGCCAGCCTGTCGGTATTCAGGTCTTGGGGCACCTTTCGGACGATCCGGGACTGTTCGTTATTGGCGGGCAGCAATATCTGAAACTGGCATCCCTGCCCCGGCGCACTGTCCACGAAAATGAAACCGCCGGTTTGCTTGACGATGCCATAGACCATCGACAAGCCAAGACCCGTACCTTCGCCGGCCTTCTTGGTGGTAAAGAAAGGTTCATAGATTTTCGCAAGACTTGCAGCAGGAATGCCGGGGCCGTTGTCGCTGACCTTGATTGAAACGTAGTCGCCCTTTTCCACAACCGCCCGATCCCGCGACAGATCCTGTTCCAGGTGCAGGTTTTCCGTCTCGATTGTCACTTCTCCGCTGGCATCCATGGCATCACGGGCATTGACGACAAGGTTCATCAAGACCTGTTCAAGCTGCCTCTTGTCTGCGCGAACGCGGCTCAGGTTTTCGTGGTTGACGACGGACAATGTGACCATTTCACCAAGCAACCTGTTGAGAAGATGCGACAAATCTGATATCGTCTCGCGCAGATCCAGTGTCTCGGGTTGCAGATTCTGTTTGCGCGAAAACGCCAGAAGCTGACTGACAAGGGACGCAGCGCGATTGGAATTCTGACTGATCTGAACCAGATCGCCAAACGACGGGTCGCCCTCGTCATGCCGTAACAGCAACAAGTCGCAATAGCCCGATATCGCCGTCAGAAGATTGTTGAAGTCGTGCGCCACCCCCCCGGCAAGCTGTCCGATGGCCTGCATCTTCTGGCTTTGGACGAATTGCGCTTCAAGGCTCTTCAATTCCGTCGCATCGTTCAAAACCGCGATCAGGAAGGTTTCGCCCTGTTCGACCACCCGCGCGAGCGTGACTTGCAGGAACCTGTCTTTTGCATTGCGTGTCAGGCGCAGGATTTCGGGCCGGTGCAACAACTGACCGTCGCTTGCGGCGCGCAGCCAGTCCCCCACGGGCCGGCCCAGGCCCTCAAGCAGCAAGCCCATATTTGTCTGGGGACGAATCTCCTTGATTTCCAGCAGTTTCCGCGCCGGACGGTTTGCCTCCAGCACGGTGCCGGCCGGTGTCAGCTTGACCAGCGCAACCGGCAATTCGTCGATCAGGCGCCCCATGGCCGCCCCGGAAATTTCCTGCGGATCGCCCGTCACAAGGTAGTATTCGGTGCGGTTGTCCGGGCGGGGATGCGCAACCACGCGAACGGTTTCCAGCCCGTTCCGGGTCGTGACCCGGTGTAGCCCGTTCGTGCGGATCGGCAGGTCATGAAAGAGCCGCTCCACATGGCTGACCCGGCACCCGGTCTTGGCAATCAACGCGGAATTCATATGCAGAATCCTGCCCTCGTCGTTGACCAACAGCATCGGCAGGCCAATCGCCTGGACACTTTCGTCCGCCTGAACGGTCCGTTCGACCATGTCTTCAAGCCGCCAGACGAAACCGGCGCGACCCAAGGCGTGCGCGGACAGGCGAAGGTGACCGGAGTTCGTGACAATATCGCGCGTGGCACTCTGCTTGACGCGGGCTTGTTGCTTGAGTTCGAAAATCACGTTGATCGGGTTGGACACGACCTGCCCGAGCACCATGACCAGCGACTTCCCTTCCACCTCGCCGAAACGCGTGCGCGCAGCACGGTTGGCATAGTTGATTTCGCAGTCGTCAGAGATACAGAATGTCGGCGCGCTGTCATTGTGAACGAATACGTCAAGGGAATCGTGAAAGTGCCGGGGCGATGCTTCGTATTTCCGGTTGATCGCGACAACGATCATGGCCATGGCAAACACCGTCGTGCTGCTGATCGTGAACGCAAGCGACAGGGATGCGTTCGAGATCACAACGCCGGGCACCAGCAATCCCAACCCGACCCAGGCAAACAGCCATAGCTGCGGTGCCAGACGTCTGGCCGCCGTCGTCGTGTGTCGTTCAAACAGGCTGGCGTCAATCACGCGCGACCACTCCTTAACCGAATCCGGGACCAGTCTTTCCCCAATATTGGTTACGGCGAGGTTAACTGCAACCTTAGCGTGTGTAAATAGGACTCATGCCCGTCTGAGAACAGCGACGAACATTCCGTCACCGCCGTCAAGCGGTGTAAATCCACGCGTAAAACCCAAACTGAAGTCCTGGTTTTTGCTCAGGAAATATTCAACCTGATCGCGATTCTCGACATCCAGAAGCGAGCAGGTCACGTAAACCAGCGAACCGTTTTCAGCCACCAGACCGGCGGCGTCCGTCAGGATGTCGCGCTGAAGACCGACCAGTTCGTCAAGCCTGCGCGGCGTCAGCGCCCATTTGCCCGCAGGCGAGCGCCGCCAACTGCCGGAGCCCGAGCAGGGCACATCACAAAGAACCATCGGATAAGGCCCCAGTTCGCGCCGCGCCTTCTCATCCAAAATCCTGATACGCGCGCCGGCGCGATCACTGCGCGCCGGAAGATCGTTCATGCGCTGCGCCAAAGCGTCATAGGCCAGAACCTCGGCATCCGTCAGCGCCGCAATCGCCAGCGCCTTGCCGCCTCCACCCGCGCAGGTGTCCAGAATGCGCCCGGATTTCGGCAGATCCAGCGCTGCAATCACCGCCTGCGAGGCACCGTCCTGCATTTCGATCCAACCATTCCGAAAGCAATCCGATCCCGCGATCCGGCGGGCGTTGGATGTCACCAGAAGCGCGCAAGGCGCAAGCGCATGAGGCTGCGAACCGATCCCGTCAGCGGCCAGCGCCTCTTGTACGCCGGGCAGGGTGGCGCGTTTGGGGTTGACCCGCACGAAAACCGGCGCGCGATCCTGAAGCAACGCCAGCACGCGGGTCTTGTCTTGGCCCAGCGCCCGGTTCAGATGCTCTTCCAGCCAGTCCGGATAATCCAGCCGGACCGGATCGGGCCAGCGTGCGGGGTCAAACCGGTGGGTGCGCTCGGTCTTTGTCAGCGGACCGGGGGCATGGCCGATGCCGGTGAAAACCGCATCCGGGTCGTGCCTTTGTAACCTGAGATATCCAAGAACCTGCGCGCGACCCGTGGCCCCTCCACCGGCCGCCTGACACGACCGCCGCTGCCGGACGATGTCAAACACAATGTCCCGGATCGCCGCGCGATCGCCGGAACCTGCATAACGGTTCCTGCGCGCCCACGTCGTCAGAACTTTCTCGGGTGCCTCGGATGTGCCGATCTGCTCAAGGATGTCGATCGAGGCGGCCATGCGCGCGGCAGGTGTCATCGCGTCACCCCGTGTCTGAACCCAACAGGCCCCACGCACCGCCCCGACCGCCACATGTGCCGGAACAGAGCGCCCCGAAATGCGCCGCTTTGCATTGTCTGGAACATCAAAACCTCTGCCGAGACGTCATCCGGACCGGTAATTCGGGCTTTCGCGCGTGATCTGAACGTCATGCACGTGACTTTCGTTCAGCCCCGCGCCGGATATCCGGACGAACGCGCACTTGCGGCGCATGTTTTCGATATCCGCACTGCCGGTATACCCCATGGCCGCACGCAACCCCCCCACCAACTGGTGAATGACAGCCCCGGCAGCGCCTTTATAGGGCACCTGCCCTTCGATCCCCTCGGGAACCAGCTTGTCGATCGAGGCTTCTTTCTGGAAATACCGGTCAGCGGAGCCGCGCGCCATGGCGCCCACGCTGCCCATACCGCGAAACGCCTTGAAACTGCGGCCCTGATAAAGAATGATTTCGCCCGGGCTTTCGTCCGTTCCCGCCAGCATCGAACCCAGCATTGCGCAACTGGCCCCTGCGGCGATGGCCTTGGCGAAATCGCCGGAATACTTGATGCCCCCATCCGCAATGACCGGAACCCCGGTTTCATCACCCGCCCGCGCGCAATCCATGATCGCCGTCAGCTGCGGCACGCCGACACCGGCCACGATGCGCGTGGTGCAGATCGATCCCGGACCGATCCCCACCTTGACGGCATCCGCCCCCGCGCCGATCAATGATCTGGTCGCCTCGGACGTTGCGACATTTCCCGCCACCACCTGAACCGCGTTCGAGGCTTTCTTGATCCGCTCGACTGCCTCGGCAACGCTCTTGGAATGTCCGTGCGCCGTGTCGATCACGATCAGGTCGACACCTGCCTCCATCAACGCCTGGGAACGTTCAAACCCCGCATCCCCCACGGTCGTCGCCGCCGCCACCCGCAAACGGCCGATTTCGTCCTTGGTTGCATTCGGATTAAGAACCGCCTGTTCAATGTCCTTGATGGTCAGTAGTCCGGTCAGACGGTTCTTCGCGTCCACGATCAGCAGCTTTTCGATCCGCCGCGCTTCCATCAGGCTTTTGGCCTCGGCCAGATCGGCAGGCTCCGCCAGGATGGCAAGATCCTGCGCGGTCATCATCACCGATACCGGTGTTTTGTCGTCCGAGGCGAACCGCATGTCCCGGTTCGTCACAATCCCCAGCAGGCGACCATTTGCATCCACAACCGGAAACCCGGTAATCCGGTAGCGCGCCTGCAGCGCCTTGGCGTCGGCCAGTGTTTGATCAGGCGTCAGCGTTATCGGCGAATAAACGATGCCGCTTTCAAAACGTTTCACGCGGCGAACCTGGCGGGCCTGTTCCTGAACGTCCAGATTGCGATGAAGAACGCCCATCCCTCCGGCCTGTGCCATGGCGATGGCCATATCGGATTCCGTGACCGTATCCATCGCCGAACTCAGCAACGGAATATTGAGCGAGATATTTTTTGTAACACGCGTTGCGGTGTCTGCATCAACGGGCAGGACGCTGGACGCACCAGGCACCAGAAGGACGTCGTCAAATGTGAGGGCCTCACGAATTTCCATGGGAAGAGCTCCGGATTGGGGATCGCTGTTGGCACGTCTCTATTTCACGCGCGCCCACCTTTGAAAAGGGGTCATTTTGCCCCTACGCAATGGCAGCACCGCTCTTTTCCGACAACTCGCCGGTGACCCAGGCCATGGTGGAGCGGTAGACGATGTAAAAAATCAGCGGCGTACCCACGGACAACGCGGCCCAAAGGCCAAGAGGTCCGGCAACCGTCGCACCCATGCTGATTGCCAGGACCTGAACATTGGCAAACGTGGCAATGGGAAAAGTGAACGCGCCCCAGATCGGTGTCCAGCCGTCCTCCGTCAGCCAGGGCCCTAGCCCCAACAGGATCAGCGCAACGACCCAACCCCAGTAGTAAAAGAGCCAAAAGGCCCATTCGACCCCGAGAAGGCCAAAGCACTGCGCGAACAGACTGACCGGGGCAAGGTAAATCGCAAGCGCCGGGCGCAACGGCTGGTTCGGGCGCACACGCATCAGCTTCAGCGTGTAACCAACTGTGATAATGAGAAAAGGCACCATAGCCGCAAGTGCCAGAACCACGCTTTCCCAGATATAACCCAGCGGAATACCCGCCAGAGGTCCAACCACCGGCCCAACGAAGGTGACGTACATGAACGGCGTGAAACTGCGCTCTTCGGGCGGTTCTTTCCAGATCGCGTGCATGACGATCGCCGTCGCCGCGATTTGTAACACAACGCCCGTCCACCAAACTTGTGGGACAGAGATATCGAACGGCAGCAAAGCCGCTGCAAGCAGCATCATTGACATCGCAAGCGTCGCTACGCCGGCACGCGCGGGCGGCAGAGTCATATCCTCAAACAGGACATTGGGGCGCGCAGCCAGTTTGGCGAGATAAAAAACCAGAAAGTACAAAAAGAACGCGGTCGAGAACCCCAGCATCAAATCACCGATTTCATGGGGTATCGGCAGGATTTCCGCGGCGTTGCGCCAGGCGATGCCCAATCCCATGAAACCAAGGCAAACCGGGAATATCGCGGGCGGGGTTCGGCGCCACAAGGGTGTTTTCAAAAGCAATGCGTTCTCCATAGCAGTTTTTCGGTGACCTTAACTTCATTGTTCGCCAACCATCAAGTCTCGCTTGCCAAAGACGCACGGGCGTCGCACTCTTTGGCGGGCGACAGGAGGACGGGATGAGCAATCACGGGTATGAGGACGGGCGCCTTGATCTGCCTTTCGTCGGCATCAGCACTTTCGCCAAACGACCGCTTGAGATGAACTGGAACGCTCTGGCAGCGGACGTCGCCGTTTTGGGCGCCCCTTTTGACGGCGGAACACAATACCGGCCCGGCGCTCGCTTTGGTCCCCGTGCGGTGCGCGATGCTTCGACGCTGTTTTCGTTCGGCCATGCCGGCGCCTATGACCACGAGGACGACACCACCTATCTTTCCGGAGACATACGCATCGTTGACATGGGGGATGCGGACATTGTCCACACCGATACGACAAGATCCCATGCCAATATCAAAACCGGGGTGAAAGCCGCCCTTGCCAGTGGCGCGCTGCCGGTGGTCATCGGGGGGGATCATTCCGTCAACATCCCGTGCATCGACGCCTTTGAGAAACAGCCCCCGTTTCACCTTCTGCAAATCGACGCTCATCTTGACTTTGTCGATGAACGTCACGGCGTTCGCACGGGACATGGCAACCCCATGCGCCGCGCGTCCGAGAAATCTTATGTCACCGGGTTGACGCAACTTGGCATCCGCAATGTATCTTCCACGGCGCGCGAAGGGTACGAGGATGCGCGCGGCATCGGCTCGGACATCCTGAGCGTCCGGCAGATCCGGAAACTGGGTGTCAGGAAGACCGCGCAGCGTGTGCCCCGGGGGGCGCGGGTCTATGTCACGATCGACATCGACGCCTTTTGCCCCTCGATCGCGCCGGGCACGGGAACCCCAAGTCATGGCGGGTTTCTTTATTACGAGGTTCTGGAGTTGCTGCAAACCGTGGCAATAAATCACGAGATCGTCGGGATTGATCTGGTCGAGGTCGCGCCGGATTACGATCACTCCGGCAGTACGGCCATCCTGGCAGCCCAGCTCTTGCTGAACTTTCTGGGTTTCATCTTTCATGCCCGGAACGGACATCAATGATGCGAACTTTGCGTAAAACGGCCATTTTCTTCGACCCTTTTGCGTGGGTGAAAAAAACCGGCGTTGGCGGTGGTTTCAACGGTTCAATCCATCCCCGCACGGCCCGGCGCCTGCCCGTGGGGTGGCGTTCGCAACGCCGGTTCGGGGCAGTTTATTTCAGCAACGTCCGAACGAACGGGGTGGGATGTGCGACATCGGCGATTGCGCCAGCCCGCCGGGACGGGCAGGTGCAGGGCCGGGGCGCTTGCAGCGCCTGTTAACCGGACCGGGACACATCTCAAATCGACCGGCAAAGGCTATGCACGGTTTCACCGCGACTATGTCGCCGCGCTTGACGCGCGAGGCCAGCCGACGGCTGAACCCTGAACGCTCCGGCCTTGTTCGTTCACTTCACGCCAAGTAAAAGAACTGCCCCGCCCCCTACATCAAACATCGGGCCCGCTTCTCAGTCGCCACGATAACCAGTTGCCACAATGAATTTCTCGGATGAATCCGCGCGACTGGCCGCGGGTTTGACATTCGCCGTTTTGGTGAATTTCTGCTTCAGGATCTTGTGAAGCTCGCCCTCGGCCCCGCCGGCAAGCACCTTGGCCACAAAAGTTCCACCGGGGCTGAGCACATCAAAGGAAAACCATGCCGCGGCTTCACACAGCGCCATGATCCGCAAATGGTCCGTCTGTTTGTGCCCGGACGAGGCCGCCGCCATGTCGGACATGACAACATCCGCCTGCCCGCCGAGCCAGCCTTTCACCAGATCGTCCGCCCCTTCGTCCAGAAAGTCGAGCGTGTGGATCTCGCATCCCGGAACCGGATCGACCTCCTGAAGATCGATGCCGATGATGCGGCCCTGCCTTTTCCCGCCCTTTTCACCCAGGGCATTCACACGCGTCGCGGCGACCTGACACCACCCCCCCGGTGCGCACCCAAGGTCAACAACCCGCGCGCCGGGTACGAGAAAGCGGAATTTGTCGTCAAGTTCAAGGATCTTGAAGGCCGCGCGCCCGCGATAGCCCTCGCTGACGGCGCGCTGAACGTAAGGATCGTTGAGTTGCCGTTCGAGCCATTTGGTCGAGCTCAGCCGTCGCCCCTTTGCGCTCTTGACCCGAACGCGCAATTCGCGCTTGCCGCGGCCTGATGAATTCCCGGTTCTGGCCATGTCTAAAGCGGTCCGTCTTCCAGAACACCGTCCGCACTCATCATCGAATAGAGCAACCCCTCGCGCAGGCCGCGATCAGCCACACTCAACCGGTCCGTCGGCCATATGCGCATCAGCGTCTGAAGAATGGCGACACCGGAAAGGATAAGCGCCTGCCGGTCCGGCCCGATTCTCGGATCGCGCCTGCGACCTGCAGGGCCCATTTGCAGGTATGACCGGATCACCTTGTCGATCTGTTGCGTCGTCATGCGCAGCCCGTCGATCCGCGACCGTTCGTACCGGCGCAACCCCAGATGCGACGCAGCCACGGTCGTGACCGTTCCGGATGTTCCGATGATCTGAAAATCTTTGCGAATATTCTGCGAAGTCGCGGTGCGATACGGGGAAAACTCGGCAAGCAGTTCCTCGAAATGGCACGACATGAGCGCGAAACGTGCGTCGTCTTCCGCGACATCCGCAAACTGATCTTTCAGCGTGGCAACCCCCAAGGGCACGGAAATCCAGTCGACAACACGCACATTTGGAAACGCGCTGGACAGGGCGCGCGCCGCGTCCATCCCGCCGGCGCGAAGACGCATGATCGACATCGCGCGGTTCTGCGGCCGGACCTGCGACAGGTCGAGCCAGACAAGCTCGGTCGAGCCACCGCCGATATCCACCACCAGCAACTGCTCGGTGAACCTGGAAACAAGCGGCGCACAGCTGACAACGGCAAGGCGCGCTTCTTCCTCGGGGTGGATGATCTCCAGCTCCAACCCGGTGACGTCGCTGATACGGTTGAGGAAATCAGCACCATTCCCCGCGCGTCGGCAGGCTTCCGTTGCAACCAGCCGCATGCGTTTGACGTCGTAGGATCGCAGTTTCTGCGCGCAGACCTTCATCGCCGCGACGGTACGGTTGATGCTGGCGCGCGACAATGTGCCGTGGCGCTCCAGACCCCGCCCCAACTGCACGGATCGCGAAAAACTGTCGATGACGTGAAACTGGCTGCCCTTGGGCTGGGCCACCAGCATCCGGCAGGAATTCGTTCCCAGATCGAGCGCCGCATAAAGCGCGGCGGGATCGGGTTTTGCATCTGACGCGGGTTCAACCGGCTTGGGGAACTCTGCCGCGCCGTCAGGATTGTTTGCCGTCATGAAACAGGCTTCCGTGTGGAGTTGGGAACACCGTAACCTCCCCGTTCAGGCGACGCAAGGCGGTGAAATGAGGGGTTCAAAATCTTCCAAGGTCGCGTTCCCGACGCGCCAAGTCGAAAACCTTACATTTCGTCACCGCATTGCGCCCTAAAAGGCGGCAGATACATCGTTAAGGACGAAAAAATGCCCGACGTCACCATCGTCTACTGGCGCGATATTCCGGCGCAGGTCATTGTCGGAAAAGGCCGCCGCGGTTCCAAGGTCCAGCTTTCGGAACGGTTCGAGCAGGCCATCGACCGCTGTGCCATGCGCATTGGTTCACGGGACGCAGACGCCTATCTGGCGGACTGGCGAAAATCTGTGGTAAAAACACGCGACGGCGAGGCCGATGAAATCGCCGCACGAGAAGCCACCGCAATTGAAAAAGAATTCGATCAGGAACGCCTGAAAGCGTTGATCGAAAACGAAGGCAGAGCCGAAAGCGTCTGAAAAGCGCCGCGCTCAATCAGAGGATCACCCCAATGGCGTTGTTTGGAAGCTCCAGAAAACCCGCCCCCGTTGCGCCGCAAAACGAGGCGCTGCAATCGTTCATCGCAGGATACTCGATCGAGGTCATGCCCCGGACGGCCGCCAAGATCGACGATTTTCGCGATCTGCTGCCCAGGGGCACACGTGTTTACGTTGCCCATATCGAAGGCACCCCGATCAACGAAATGGTCTTGACGGCAAAACGCATCGCTGCCGAAGGCTTTGATGTCATGCCCCATTTCCCGGCCCGGATCATCAGGGACAAGGATATGCTTGGCGACTGGATTGACCGTTATCACGGCGAAGCCGGCGTCGATCAGGCGCTGTTGCTGGCCGGAGGCCTGGACATGGCCGATGGTGATTTTCACTCCTCGATGCAACTGATTGAAACCGGGTTGTTCGACCAGGCCGGTTTCACGCGCCTCCACGTCGCGGGCCACCCCGAAGGCAACAAGGATATCGACCCGGACGGCGGCCGCGCGAACGTCAACGCGGCGCTCACCTGGAAACAGGAATACGCCAACCGCACGGACGCCGAAATGGCGATTGCCACGCAGTTCTGTTTTGAAGCCGCACCGGTGATCGAATGGGTCGACGGACTGAAGGCTCAGGGGATCGATATTCCCGTCCATATCGGCATCGCCGGACCTGCCAAACTGCAAACGATGATCAAATTCTCGATCGCGTGCGGTGTCGGCCCCAGCCTGCGCGTTCTGCAACGTCGCGCGAAAGACGTCACCAAGCTATTGTTGCCGTTTGAGCCGACCAATGTGCTTAGCGATCTTGCCGCGCACAAGGCCGCGAATCCCGACTTCAACATTCAGCAGGTGCATTTCTTCCCGCTGGGCGGTATCAAGACCAATGCGACCTGGGCCATGGAACATGGCGGGTCTCAGGCCGCTCCGGCCTCTCAATCGTAAGGACACATCATCGTGACGCGAACCATCGTAGAATCCAAAACCAAGACCGCGATCATCGGGTTTGACCAGCCGTTCTGCGTGATCGGTGAACGTATCAACCCGACGGGCCGCAAGAAACTGGCGGCTGAACTCGAGGCGGGCGATTTTTCGACCGTCGAGCGGGACGCTGTTGCGCAGGTCGCGGCCGGGGCCAGCGTTCTGGATGTGAATGCCGGCGTCGTTTACAATTCCAACCCCAACCCGAACGAGACCGAGCCGCCGCTCATGCGCAAGATGATCGAACTGGTGCAGGGGCTGGTCGCGGTGCCTTTGTGCATCGACAGTTCCGTTCCCGCCGCGCTGGAGGCCGGACTGGCCGCCTGCGAAGGCCGCCCGCTGATCAACTCTGTCACCGGCGAGGAGGAGCGGCTGGAATTCGTTCTGCCGCTCGTCAAGAAGTACAATGTTCCCGTCGTGGCGATCTCAAACGACGACACCGGCATTTCAGAAGACCCGGATGTGCGTTTTGAAGTCGCCAAAAAGATCGTCGAGCGCGCCGCGGATTTCGGTATTCCGGCCCATGACATCGTCGTTGATCCGCTGGTCATGCCGGTTGGGGCAATGGGAACCGCCGGGCTTCAGGTTTTCGCACTGGTGCGGCGCCTGCGCGAAGAACTGGGCGTGAACACCACGTGCGGGGCATCAAACATATCGTTTGGCCTGCCCAACCGGCACGGCATCAACAACGCGTTCCTGCCAATGGCCATGGGCGCAGGCATGACCAGCGCCATCATGAACCCGGTGGCCCTGCCGGTTACCCAAAAGAAGATCGGCGAAAAAAAGGCCGAGATCGAAGCCGCCGGCATCGTTCTGCCCGAAGGCATGGACGACGAGGCTTTTGCCCGCATCTTCGGTCTTGGATCCACCCAGTCGCGACCGGGCAAGGAAATGGAAGCCATCCGCGCGGCAAACTTCCTGACCAATAATGACGCCCACGGATCAAGCTGGATCAGGTTCAACAAGGCAGCGGACGCAAGTGCTGGCAACGCAGCCCCAAGTGGCGCACGTGGCGCCCGCGAAGGCCGCAGACGCCGACGTGCATAAGCAGGATTGCCACACCGAAAGCTGCCTATGGACGGCCCCGCAGCGCAATCGGGGCCGTGCAAAACTCCGGGCGGCCTGACGGGTGCTCTGCACATTTCGTGCTCGGAATGTGCCAAAGATGACGCTGGCGGCAAAAAACATGGCGTGCATGGCCTTTCAAAGCGAAACCTGTCACCGTAATTTTCCAGAAAAACGATGAGTTCAGGTCAATGAGCAACGCCGATCCGCTTGTGATATTCACCCCATCGGGCAAGCGTGGACGTTTTCCGTCCGGCACGCCCGTGTTGCAGGCCGCGCGTGCGCTCGGGGTCGATCTGGACAGCGTGTGCGGCGGTCGCGGGATCTGTTCGCGCTGCCAGATATCGCCGTCGTATGGAGAATTCGCCAAACATGGCGTCACGGTTGCCAAAGGGGCGCTGAGCGAATGGAACGCGACCGAGGAGCGTTACAAGTCCAAGCGCGGCTTGATCGACGGGCGTCGTCTGGGATGTCAGGCCCAAATTCTGCACGACGTCGTAATTGACGTTCCCCCGGAAAGCCAGGTTCACAAGCAAGTGGTCCGAAAGCGCGTCGAAGCGCGCGAGATCACCATGAACCCCGCGATCAGACTTTATTATGTAGAAGTCGAACAGCCCGACATGCACGAACCAAGCGGTGATCTGGAGCGGCTGTCAAAAGCGCTCGATTCGCAGTGGGGTTTGAAAAACGTCCGGGCCGATCTGGCGATCGTGCAGCGGTTGCAGCCCCTGTTGCGCAAGGGCGACTGGAAAGTGACCTGCGCGGTTCATCTGGGCGATCCGGACAGCGCCGCGCGGATCATGCATGTCTGGCCCGGATTTTATGAAGGGACCGCTTACGGCGTGGCTGTCGATCTTGGCTCGACCACCATTGCCGCGCATGTGTGCGATCTGAAATCGGGTGCGGTTCTGGCTTCCGGTGGCATCATGAACCCCCAGATCAGGTTCGGTGAAGACCTGATGAGCCGCGTTAGCTATTCCATGATGAACCCCGATGGCGCGCAGGAAATGACGCGTGCCGTTCGCCAGGGCATGAACACGTTGTTTGATCAGGTGGCCGGGCAGGCCGAAATCGACAAATCGCTGATCATGGACGCGGTTTTCGTCTGCAACCCGGTCATGCATCACCTTTTTCTGGGTATCGATCCGTTCGAACTGGGCCAGGCCCCGTTCGCGCTGGCAACGTCAGAGGCGCAGAACCTTGCCGCGACGGCGCTTGATCTCGATCTCCATCCTGCGACGCGGGTTTACGTATTGCCCTGCATCGCGGGTCATGTGGGCGCGGACGCCGCTGCGGTTGCCTTGTCGGAATCGCCAAACACGTCGGAGGATCTCGTCCTGGTGGTCGACGTGGGAACCAACGCGGAAATCCTGCTTGGCGACAGGACGAAGGTGCTGGCCTGCTCCTCGCCCACCGGCCCTGCTTTTGAAGGAGCGCAGATTTCCAGCGGGCAGCGGGCCTCGCCCGGCGCGATTGAACGGGTTTTGATTGATCCCGAAACGAAAGAACCGCGTTTCACGGTGATCGGGTCTGACCTCTGGTCCAACGAAGACGGGTTCAAAGCCGCGATCGGAGCAACCGGTGTGACGGGCATCTGCGGGTCGGGCATCATCGAAATGGTCGCTGAAATGCGCATTGCGGGCATTGTCGACGGTCAGGGGCTGATCGGTTCGGCGGCGCAGACGGGCACGGACCGGTGTTTCGCCGACGGACGCACACATTCCTATCTGGTCTGGGACGGCAGCGATACGGGCGGGCCCACGATCACGGTGACAAACCGCGATATCCGCGAAATCCAGATGGCCAAGGCCGCACTCTATTCCGGTGCGCGGCTGTTGATGGACAAGCTGGCGGTCGACACGGTGGACAGGATCGTTCTGGCGGGGGCGTTCGGTGCACATATTTCGCCGCTTCACGCCATGGTTCTGGGCATGATCCCGGATTGTGCGCTGGACAAGGTGACAAGTGCGGGCAACGCGGCCGGCACCGGGGCCAGGATCGCGCTGCTCAATACGGATGCAAGACGCGAAATCGAACAGACAGTGACCGAGATTCACAAGGTCGAAACGGCCATAGAACCCCGCTTTCAGGAGCATTTCGTGAACGCGTCGAACATCCCCAATGCGGTTGAACCTTTTCCCATCCTCAGTGCATCGGTAACCCTGCCCGATCTCAACTTCAACGCCGGGTCCGATGACGGGACCGCCACCGGTCGGCGCCGCCGAAAACGTGCCCAGAACGGCCGGGAAAAGGCCTGACGGTCCGAACGCACCGGGGAATATGCGCCCCCTGACATGACGGTGACGCGCCCATAAGGGCGGGATGCCCCAAAAGGCCGGTTTTCGCTCGGGCAAATGTTGCCTGAGGGGACGTGTGCGCGCGAGGGTCTGTCGCTGCCGGCCAAATCACGCTATGATCCGTTGCGAACAGACGAAAAGGGACATTTGCCAATGACAGGCGCGGATCGAAAAAATCTTGTGGAGCTTATCAAACCGGTGAGCGGAATGATCGCAGGCGGACTTGTCGATTCCCGACTGGAATCCAGGCTTAACGCGGACATTCCCGCCACCGGCGCAATCTTTCGGAAGATCGAGACATTCTGCCACAAGGCCATTGACGACGGCTGGATGTGCAGCCAGGGCAGCGCCGGGCGTCGCTTCGGTCGCGTGCTGGAACCGTCGCCCGATACCGACAATCTCAGCGTTGATGTCGTTGATCTCGTCGACATCGCGGGGCCGCATCACCGGCACCCGACGGGTGAAATCTGCATGATCATGCCGGTCACGGAATCCGCCAGGTTCGACGGTCACGGGGCCGGTTGGTGCGTCAACCCTCCCGGCTCGGCACATCGTCCGACCGTGTCAAACGGGCGCGCGCTGGTTCTTTATCTCCTGCCGGAAGGAAAAATCGAGTTCTCCGCGTGATTTTCCCGCAAGGCGGACGCGCGCGATCCTGTTATACCAACACGGCCATTTTCGTTGACCCTTTTTTGTTGGTGAAAAAGACCGGAGTTGGCCGGAATGCGACGTTGAGGTTTGCCCCGCTTCAACCCATCCCCGCACGGCCCGGCGCCTGCCCGTGGGGTGGCGCCCGCAACGTCGGCTCGGGGCGCTTTATCCCAGCAACATCCGAACGAAATCAGTGGGATGCGTGACATTGGCGAATGCGCCAGCCCGCTCGGACGGGCAGACGCAGGGCCGGGGCGCTTTCAGCGCCTGTTAACCGGCCCGGGGCAAATCACAAAATCCCATTTGGAACGGTCCGGCCGGTTCGTCCGCTCTGGTATGACCCCACGGCACTGGCATGGTTTTGCGGTTGACGCTCGACGGCCAAATGCGATCAATGCGCAAAATCGAAATCCGGGTGGCAAGGCGAACATGGGCGAAAACAATTCAACGGACTTCATACCTTTCGAGCGCTTCACCCTCGGTCAGGTGCATCATTTCGGCTCTTACACGGTGACCGAGACCGAAGTCATCGAATTTGCCCGGAAATATGACCCCCAGTTTTTCCACCTCGACCCGGAGGCCGCAAAAAACTCGCTCTTTGGCGGCCTCTGTGCCAGTGGCTGGCACACCTGCGCGATGACCATGGCCATGATGGTCGAGAACATGGAAACACAGGGGCGTTCGCTGGGGTCTCCGGGCATTGACACGCTGCGTTGGCGCCGTCCGGTCTATCCGGGTGATGTCCTGTCGGTGCGGATGGAAGTGACCGAACTCAAACCTTCCAAAAGCCGTCCGCAGATCGGTTTTGTCATGAGCGAGGTTCAGGTCAGCAATCAAGACGGCAAAGTTGTCATGGAATTCCTCAGCAAGGGAATTTTCCCCCGCACGAAACCCCCAAGCACCTGACAACAAGCCGTTTTTCATGGATCGGGAAATGCGCCAGATTGATCGTTCCACGTGGGCTCAGCCGTCCCTGAATTCACCCCGTTCCTGCGCCGTCCTGACGAATATCTCGATCAGTTCGAACTGGGACTGGGCGCTGACGTCCTCGAAATAGATATGGCTGGGCCATGGTTCGGTTACGAAATTGTCCTTGGGCAGATCAATGGTCTCGGCAACCTCGCGGATCGCGTCGACATATTCGCGCGCCACATTGCAGGTGGTTTCGCGCGCCAGATCAATCGGTCCGACCGAGTTCCTGTCAACCTGTGACGACCCAATTCCCGTGGTCAGGGGCACACCCCGCGCAATGGCCTGATCGCGATAAAAGGAGACCGGAACGCGATCTGCCTCGAGCCGCATCACGAAATTGCGGCACACTCCGTGTTTGAGTTCGGTCAGTTGTTCCAAACCGATGCCGCTTACCGGTTTCGCAGCCCCGCGACCGCGACGGGTTCCACGGGATTTACTTTTTGCCAGAGTCACGAAATCGCCGCGATAGTTGGCGTCAAACACGCGCGGCGCCCAAGGTTTACCGTCGATCATCCGCCGGATCGACCGGATTGCCATGTTCTTGCAATTGTCAGGCCCGATAAAAAACGGAGAGCCGGACGCATCGGAAAGTTCGATCCAGCCATTTGGAAACACCTCCAGAAAATGGGTGATCCATGGCTCCAACACCTTGTCGGCAAGGTGATCCAGCAGAGCATTCACCCGTTCCGGGGCATTGACGACATCTGCCAGCAACGGTTCCTGCCCATAGATATCGGCCGCCAGGCTGTAGGGCGCGGATATCTGCAACATGGGCGCGATCCCGGTCAGATTCTGTGTTTCGCGCAGAAAATCATTGATGATCCTTGGAACGCCCCGGTCAAAATCAGGCGTCCCGAGCGCCTGCCAGGTATCCGCGTCAATCAGAGGCTGGTCAGGGTCCGAGCCGGGCGGAAACTTGTCGGGATACATCATCGCCTGGCCAAGAGGCTCGCACGTGAACGCATAAAGCGCCCAGGTTGTGTAAAGCTTGTTCACACCCAGGAGCCGGCTGGCGGTCAGGTTGGCGCGGGCATAGCGCTTGGCGTCGGTCTTGTAATAGTCGGCACTTTCGACCCCGTAAAGATCGTGAAGAATGCCAAGGGCGAGCATGTGGACGGACGCCGAAACATGAACCCGGTCAGTGGGGGCGAGAACGGCAAAACCGGCGTCGTGACGGCCTGCGATAGCCTCATCGAACAAGACGCGCAGATCCTGCCGCGCGCGGGGGTCGCCCGCCTGCCAGCGCGACAAAAGGCGCAGGCCGTTCGGGAATTGAAAATAGTCCTCCGCTTGCATCCTATCCGTTTCCCCGGAATTCTCAGCCACGCGCAGTCACCGTGATCGGCACTTCGAACCGGTATTCCTCAAGGTTGTTTCCGCCCCCGATGCGGTCGACGACCGCAAACAGGCCGGGATCGCCAAGGCTGGCCAGAACGCCATGCCAAACGCCCCGGTGAAAATTCACCGATTGTCCGGGTTTGGTCAGAAACGCCCGTATGCACGCGGGTTTGCCCTGATCGTCACCGGCCACGACCACCAGAAAGCTGGTCTGTGACATGGGAATGAAGGCCTGGCTGCCCAGAGGATGACGCTCGAGAAGATCAAGCGTCATGGGCAGGCTGCGGGGGCGTGCGCGAAACAGGCTGATGCCGGCGCGACCATTGGCGAAATCCAGTTGCGCCCGATCATGAAACCGGTCGCACATGCCATCGTTGATGACCATGTCGGCAGGCCCCGCCGCCTCGATCACGTCGCCAAACGGGGCGAAGGTCTGCTCGGTCAGGGTCTCGGTGTAAACATTCTTCGTCATGGCAGGGTCATTTCGTTTGTGTCCAACCGATGGCTAACATTTTCACACCCCGCTCTGAAACCCGAAACTGAACAGCCTTGCGCGCCATGGAAAATCTTCTATCCTGCCCGAAAACAGCCAGAGGAACGCGCTCTTGAGCAGGCAGATCTACATACTGAACGGACCGAACATAAACCTTTTGGGCACGCGCGAAACCGACGTCTACGGCAAGGCTACGCTAAAGGACGTGGAAAACGCCGCCCTGAAACTGGGGGCCGAGTTGGGGCTTTCCATCAAGATGCTTCAGTCCAACCACGAAGGCCAGATCGTTGACTGGATTCAGGAAGCGCGCGCCGAGGCCGCCGGGATCATCATCAATCCGGCTGCACTGACCCACACGTCGGTCGCCGTTCTGGACGCGCTCAACGCCTATGACGGGCCGGTGATCGAGGTTCATGTCTCGAACATCCATAAACGCGAAAGCTTTCGCCACCATTCCTATGTCTCCGCACGCGCCGACGCGGTGATCGCCGGGTGCGGGGTCGAAGGTTACGCGCTGGCGCTGCGCCACATGTCCAACCTGACCGGCCCGTAACGCTCAGGGTTTGACGAACAGTTTGCGCGGATAGTCCGACAGGGGCTTGGCCGCGCCGGTTTCCCCGATCAGCAATGTTTCCGTTATTTCCAGCCCCCAGTCGGGCATCCAGATCGCTGGCATGAAATGAAACGTCATGTTGGGTTGCAGCACGGTTTCATCGACCGGACGAATTGAATAGGTCCGCTCGCCCCAGTCCGGCGGATAGCTGAGGCCGATGGGGTACCCACAGCGCCCCTCGCGTTCGATCCCATGCTTGCCAAGCACAGCATAAAACGCCCGCGCCACGTCGCCTGTGGTATTTCCCGGTCGCGCGGCGTCAATGCCGGCTTCGATCCCCTCCAGCGCGATGGCCTCGATGCGGGAAACGTCATCGGGGGCGCGACCCAGCCAGATGGTTCGGCAAAGGGGCGCGTGATAACGCCGGTGAACGCCCGAGATTTCAAAGAATGTCCCTGAATTGTCGGGAACCGGTTTGTCGTTCCAAGTCAGATGGGCGGCGGCGGCCTCCTCGCCTGTTGGGAGCAGGGGGCAGATGGCCGAATAATCGCCGCCAAAGCGCACGCCGTTTTCTTCGGACCCCCAGATCGCCGTTTTGTAGATCTCAGCGGCAACTTCGTTCTTCAGAACGCCGGGTTCGAATATTTCCAGAATGCGTGCCTGCATCAGTTCCGAGATCCTGGCCGCCCGGCGCATATACTTGATCTCGGTCGGTGATTTCAGCGCGCGGCACCAGTTCACAAGCGCGGTCGCGTCCGTGAAATCCCCGCCAAGTTCGGCGCAAAGGACAGCGTGTGCTTTTGCCGAATAGTAATAATTCTCCATCTCGACACCCAGACGCATACGGACCCAGCCCCGTGCGCGGATGAGGGCCGCAAGGTCCTGCATCGGGTGCCGTTCCGTTGACATCACATAATCGTCCGAATAACCGTGGATGTTGCTTTCATCGACATAACAGGTCTTGGTCGCCCCGATCGCGTCCATGTTGCGACCCCAGAAAACAGGCTCGCCCTCCGGGCCGACAAGCACGCCCTGATGCACATAAAACGACCAGCCGTCATAGCCCGTCAGCCACGCCATGTTGCTGGGATCACATGTAAACAGAACATCAATCCCGGCGCGCTCCATCGCCTTTCGGGTTTTTGCCAGTCGCTCCGCGTATTCCGCGCGTGAAAAATCAAGTTCGACATCCGGCATCACCTGTACTCCCCTTGTGTTTCCGCGGATGGTAGCCCAGGGCCGGCGCGAAAAAAAGCCGGTTTGCGCCATCGTGTGTCGCCCCGCGATTGCCTATCCGGTTTTTCTGCCTGTAGAGTGGATTCATGACAGATATTTCCCTTGAAACGATCCGGGCGGCGCAACGGATGATCGGCGATGTTGCCATCGACACCCCCTTGATCCCCTCGCCGTTTTTCAGTGCCCATTGCGCGACAGATGTTTTGCTGAAACTGGAAAACCTCCAACCCATCGGCGCTTTCAAACTGCGCGGGGCGGCCAATGCCATCATGAATTTGCCGGGCGATATCAAGGGTGTAACCTGTTGCTCCACCGGTAACCACGGGCGCGGAGTCGCCTATGCCGCCAAAAAGGCCGGCATTCCCGCGATCATCTGCATGTCCGAACTCGTACCCAAGGTCAAAGTCGAGGGCATCCGCGCGCTTGGGGCCGAAGTCCGCATTGTCGGTCAGAGCCAGGACGATGCGCAGGAAGAGGTCGAACGCCTCGTCCGCGAAGACGGCATGACCGAGGTTTCGCCCTTTGACGACCCCCATGTCATCAGCGGACAGGGCACCATCGGGCTTGAAATGCTTGCCACGCGACCGGACCTGAAAACGCTGGTCATCCCACTGTCGGGCGGCGGTCTGGCAGGCGGTATCGCGATTGCCGCCAAGGCGCTGAACCCCGCGATTAGGGTCATCGGCGTGACCATGGAACGGGGGGCGGCGATGCACGCCTCGATGCGCGCAGGACATCCCGTCGAGGTCGAGGAGGTCGGCTCTCTCGCGGACAGTCTGGGCGGGGGGATCATGTCGAACAACCGCTATACGCTTGAGATATGCACACGCTGTCTGGACGATGCCTTGCTGGTTTCCGAGGAGGATATCTATCGCGCCATGCAAACACTTTTTTTCGAAGAACGGCTGGTGGCCGAAGGCGCCTCCTGCGTCGGGTTGGCCGCACTTCTGGGGAACCGCATCGACAATCTGAAAGGTCCGGTCGGCGTGGTCATTTCAGGCAGAAACGTCGACAGCAGCATGTTTGCGGAAATCATCGCCGGAAATGACGTGGTACTGGGAGCGACGCGTGTATCCGGCGCGCCCTATCCCGGTTCCTGATTGCAGGATCACCGAAACTTCTGGCAATCGGGTCGCACGGCGTTATCCTGAACCTCTGCCAGCCGGAAAAGAGAGGGAGGCCAGAATGCAGTCGCTTGAGCGGACCGAGTTTCTTGACCGTTTCGGAGGGGTTTACGAGCATTCCCGATGGGTTGCCGAAAAATGTTTCGATGAAGGCGGACACTTGAACTGCAAAAAACCGTCGGATCTGACCGGCCCGTTTTCCCATCTCGTTGAAGCTGCCGGCAACGAGCCCCAGCTTATCTTGCTGCGCGCGCACCCCGATCTGGCGGGAAAACTGGCGAAAACCGGCGCTTTGACCCGGGAAAGCACATCGGAACAGGCGGGTGCGGGGCTGGATGAATGTACGGACGCGGAATTTGAGGAATTCACCCGCCTCAACGAGGTCTATCGTCAGAAATTCGGGTTTCCCTATATTTTGGCGGTCAAAGGCCGTCACCGGACCGAAATACTCGAGAATTTCCGCGCCAGGGTATCAAACGACATCGCAAGCGAGTTTCGCGAGGCGCTCAGCCAGGTCCACCAGATCGCCCGTCTTCGTCTTGAGGCGCTTGATTAGGGTGTTACACCAACCCGCCCAATCACTGACGTGTGAGGCAGGACGAAAGAGCTGCCCTTGCCACCCCAAGACCATCCTCTCAACGTCGTCTGGCACGGCAACGCCGGG
>CAYXNM010000021.1:0-26935 GCA_964466385.1 uncultured Rhodobacter sp.
CAGCGAAGTCGCGGTGCGGCTGGTTGTCCGCGCAGGCTCCGAAGGGAAATTCGCGAATCAACCCGGGATCGAGTCGGTCCTGACGACCGACGATCTGTTCGCAGAATCTCAAGACTGGTGGCAATCCGCCTTTGAGGGCGTCGATACCGTTCTCCACGTCGCGTGGTATGCGGAACCGGGAAAATATGTGACGTCATTTCGAAACATGGACTGCCTGAAAGGAACGGTCACAATGGCCAACGCCGCGGTCGTCGCCCGGGTGCGGCGTTTCGTGGGTGTTGGGACGTGCTTTGAATATGATCTTTCAAACTGCGCTCTCCCCACGGATACCACGCTCTTGGCAGATTCGCCCTACGCATCTTGCAAAATTGCTGTCTTTCTGGCGTTAACGGGATGCCTTCCGCGGAATGGTGTGGAATTCGCCTGGTGCCGGTTGTTCTATCTTTATGGCGAAGGCGAGGATGACCGCCGCCTGATCCCCTATATTCACCGTCGGCTGGCGGCAGGAAAAACCGCTGACCTGACCGATGGAAACCAGGTTCGCGACTATATCGACGTTGCCAAGGCGGGCCGGTTGATCGCAGAAATGGCCCTTGCGGACACCGTGGGACCCGTCAACATCTGTTCGGGCGTCGGAAAAACCATTCGCGAGCTGGCCGAAGAGGTCGCCGATCAATACGGCCGGCGGGAGTTGCTCAACTTTGGTGCGAAACCTGCCAACCCGAATGATCCGCCTTATATTGTCGGAGTCAGGCGGCCAGCGCGACATCAGGAAACCACAAAAATCAGGTCACGGAATTGACGGGTCAATCTCTTGATTTCGCAGTGGTTTATCTTTGCCGGAAACCAAACCCGGTTTGGAAATCCCGTGCCTTTCTGAATTCATTCTTTGCCAATGACCCTGGCGTATCCCCCCAGTTATACTTCCTCCACAAAGGCTATGACACGGGCACCCTTGCCGACGCAGTTTGCGAATTAAGCCCCGAACAACAAGCCCGCATCAAGTTTCTTTGGATCGACGATAACGGCCAGGCCGAGCGTGCCTATCATTTTGCCTGCCAACAAATCACAGATGTCAGCCATGTTCTGATTTTCAACTCCAATGCCATCATCGAAGTGCCAAACTGGGCGACGCTCTACCGCGATGCGCTGCTCAAAACCAACGGCAGGGCACTGATCGGCGCGACTGGCAGTTGGGAGGCCCTGCCCCCTCTGGGAGTGACCTTCCCCAACCCGCACATCCGGACCACCGCCGTCATGGTCAGCCGGGAACGTTTCATCCGCGCCTATGGCCACGAGCGGATCAACAAACGTGACAGTTACCTGATGGAGAGCGGCCCTGAGAGCCTGACCAACGCCTATTTGAAAAACGGCGATCCGGTTTATGTTCTGGGGCGCGACGGGCGGCTGTATCCGCCTGACGACTGGCCCCAATCGCATACGTTTCGCGCCGGGCGTCAGGAAAATCTGGTGATCGGTGACTTAAAGACATCGCGTTTCAAATATCTCGGCAAGCGCAAACGTCTGGCGCAGTCAGAACTCGCCTGGGGCGACCAGAAAAGTGCAACCGGCGGGTTTTTCATGTCGTGGCTGCCCTACCGGATCTGGTACAAGAACCTTTACAGTGGATACCGGTTTCGCTGGCTGATGCGCCTGACGGGGCGAGGCTGAACCTGCGGCGCGTGGTCTTGCGCCAAAGCCCCAAACTTCGTAAGAGGCCACCGCCCCCGCGTGACCAGAAAACCGGTACGTCATGACAAGTACGACACCAAAAAGCAGCGACACGCCGCGCGTCAGCGTCGGCATCCCGGTTTTCAACGGGGCCAAGCTGTTGCGCGACACGCTGGAGAACCTTGAACGCCAGTCGTTCAGCGATATCGCGGTCTTCATTTCCGACAATGGCTCGACCGACGCGACGCCGGATATTTGCGCCGAATTTGCTCGCAAGGATTCGCGCTTTCACCATATCCGCCAGCCGGAAAATATCGGCGCCTTGCCGAACTTCTTTGCCGTGCGCGACCACGGCATTTCTCCGCTTTATATGTGGCGCGCCTTTGACGACATCTCGGACGACAATTACATTGAGGAACTGGTCAAGGTCCATGATCGCGACCCCGGCACGATCCTGGCGACGTGCGACGTCATTCGCGAGGGCTCTCCCGGCACGCCGGAACGGGTTTATCCCTATACGGTCAAACCGGATGGAAACCGGCTTTGGCGGACCTATCTTCAGATCCTCCACAATTCCACCAGCTGGTATTACGGGCTGTGGGAGTATGAAACGCTGGTCGGCATCGCCAACCGCGTGCGCGAGGGGTTTCCCGACGAATGGGCGTTTGATCAGTTGGTCTTGTTGGGTGTTGCCCTCAAGGATGGCGTTCGGGGAACCCGCACGACGACGTTTCGGCAGCGCAAGATCATCGAGACCCGAGATTACATTCCTCGTCCCAAGCCGACCTACCCCGAAATGCACGCGCGCAATGCTCGGTTTTCGGGGGTGGCCTATGGGCTGATTGCCGAAAGCAATCTGAGTGTGGCCCAAAAACGCGTTCTGACGGCGCTGGTGCCTTATTATACGCGCAAACGCTGCGACGCGGGGCCGCGGCTTTTGCGGGCGCGGATCAAGATGTTGTTGGGCAAAGATTAACGGCGCACCCGGCGCGCCGCGTTGAGGCGTTTCAGAGTGGTTCTGACCGGTCCCATGGTGCGGCCACGCGAACGTCCGACGTCGTCCCATGCCTCTGCGTTTAGCTTGTAACGAGGAAACCGGGCAACCAGATCCTGCGCGGTCTCGCTGTCCATGTCGAATTCTACCAGCTGATCGGGTTTGTCTGCCATGTAACCGCGTACATCCGCCAGATGCCGATCCCAGTCCGTCTTCCAGAATTCAACGCATTCTGCTTCACTGGCAAATCCGTTCGCGGCCATCACCATTTCCAGAAACGTCCCATGCCCATGCTTCAGGCGTGAGCGGATCCATCCCTCCCGGTCGCGTATGTTCAACAGCAGAATGGTGTCGGGATAGTCGGCCAAAATTCGGCGAAAATCCTTGAATGCCTCGTAGGTTTCGCTTTGCGTCTGGATCATCAGATCGGCGTAAAATGTATAGTCGTCAAACCCGGCAAATATCTTCCGCCCGGCCGCGATATTTTGCTGCATGAGCCGCGCAATATTGCGGTTAGACCCAAACACGCGCTTGAACTTGTGGTGGGCGGCACGGTGTCCCGACCCCGCAAATAAATTGGTCAGACTACGCGTTGCGCATTTGTTGAACCCGACCTGAACGACCTTTGGAAGCTGCGTGTTCATATTCTAAGACCTGCGGGCATGGCTGCGCGGGTTCTATCGCAGGAATAATTGCGCCCCGTCAACCATTCTGGAAACGCGGAAACGTCTGTCTTCCATGATTTCTTGCCTGCCAAAAAGGAATAGTATAGGGCCTTGGCCTGATCAGAAGGCGCGGCGCTTTGTCGACGGCAGTGGATTACCCGACGGACACAGATGTTTGCAAAGCTTTTGAAAAGGCTGGAAGAAATCGAGCGCCGGTGGCGCCTTTCCTTTGGCAATGACATCTCAACCGCAAAAGGCCGCCGTTCGGCGCGGCGGCATCTTTTGTGGGTTGATCACGGCATATTGCGCGTCTGGTGGACGAATTTTTATCCGGTCGCGCCGGGGGTCTTTCGCTCAAACCAACCCTCGGGCGCGCGCGTTGCGGAATTTCACGCGATGGGGATAAAGTCGATCCTCAATTTGCGAGGGCCGAACCGCTACAGTTTTTACCTGTTTGAAAAGGAAGCGACAGAAAAATACGGTATCCAGCAAATCGACATTCACTTTTCTTCAAACAAATTGCCGGCTCGGGCGGTGTTTCTGCAATTACGCGATTATTTCATCCAGATGCCGAAACCCATGGTGCTGCACTGTAAATCGGGGGCGGATCGCGCCGGATTCGTCTCGGCGATCTACCTGATGACCATCGAAAACCAGCCCGTCGAGATCGCGCGAAAACAGCTTGGGCTGAAATACCTGCACGTCCGGATATCCAACAAGGGCGTTCTGGACTATTGCCTGGAGAAATATCAGGCCGCAAATGCGCGTAATCCCATCAGTTTTCTGGACTGGACACAGACGGACTACGATCCGGATAAGCTGTTGGCTGAATTCAGGGAACAGGGATTTTGGGGGCGGTTTTTCAACGGCGTGAAACCCGGCTAGCGCGGCGCGGGAACGTCATTTCTCGGGGGGTTTTGGTGCGGTCGAGAAGACTCGAACTTCCACTCCGGTTAAGGAACAGCGACCTCAACGCTGCGCGTCTACCAATTCCGCCACGACCGCACGTCAAAGGCTTGGTGAGGCCGCTCTATAGCCTTTGGGAATTGCCTTGTGAAGAGTGAAAACGCGCGCCTGTGAATTGCGCTGCCGTCCCATGCGGCGTATAGGCGGACAAACGCGCCCAACACGAAAGAATTCCCCTTGGAATGGACTGTTTCTGAGCATCCCGTGCCTTACCCCGAGGCCATGGAAAAGATGGAAGCCCGTGTCAACGGGATCATAAACGGCACCATGGGCGAAGCGGTGTGGCTGTTGGAGCACCCGCCTCTTTACACCGCCGGCACCAGCGCCAAACCCGCCGATCTGGCCGATCCCGACCGCTTCGAGGTGTATTCAACGCGGCGGGGCGGGCAGTACACCTATCACGGGCCGGGTCAGCGTGTGGCTTATGCGATGCTTGACCTCAACACGCGCGGCAAGGACGTCAGGGCCTATGTGCACCGTCTTGAAAACTGGATCATCGCAACGCTTGATGCCGTCAACGTCCGGGGGGAAATCCGCAAGGATCGCGTCGGCGTCTGGGTCGTGCGCCCTGACCTGCCCCCCCGCCCCGACGGTTCGCCCCGCGAAGACAAGATCGCCGCGATTGGTGTGCGCATTCGCAAATGGGTCGCCTTTCACGGCATTTCGATCAATGTCGACCCTGATCTGGAGCATTTCGCGGGGATCGTACCTTGTGGCATTCGCGATCACGGGGTGACGTCGCTTGCGGAACTGGGGGTGCCGGTCCCGATGGCGGATATCGACCTGGCGCTCAGGCGGACTTTTGCGTCCACCATGGAAGATCACGACTGAAGTCGTTTTTTCAGACGGGAACGACCGCGCGTCGATAAAGGTGCCAGGTCGCATGCCCCAACACGGGCAGCACCACAAAAAGCCCCAGAAACGCGGGAATGAGCGCCACGAACGTTACAATACCGACGAAAGCGGCCCACAGCACCATGATCCACAGGTTTTGCAGAACGACCGAAACGCTGGTGATCATGCCCGTCACGAAATCGACATCCCTGTCGACGATCAGCGGCAGGCACACCACCGTCAGCGAATAGAGCACGAACCCCAGACCGGCCCCAACGAAACTGCCTGCGGTCAGCATGGTCAGCCCCTCGCGGCTCAGGAACAACGTCGCGGGCGTGCTGATGTTGATATCGGACGAGATGCCGAACGACAGCGCAAAGACCAGGTGCGCCATGAAGAACCAGATACCCACAAAGAATATCACCACAAAGACCATCGACGGGATTTGTCGGTCTTTCTGTTGAAGGATTCTCCGGGTCATCGCCGACCATGTCGGTCTCTCGCCCAGTTCCAGGCGGTGGCTTACGTCGTAAAGGCCGACAACGACCAGCGGGCTGACCAGAGGAAAAGCAAGGGCCACCATCAAGACCGCCCAGGACGACCACTCGGCCGTCAGGGCCAGCGCCATGACCAGTCCGCCAAAGACGAACAGCGCGGCAATCGACAACCCGAATACCGGCGCACGCGCGAAATCCCTAAACCCTGCGGCAAGCGCACCCCGAAGATCCCGCACCGTTATGCGGCGAACCTCGGGCGCGGTAGAGACTGTCGTTGACATGGGCTATCCGAATTCCAGCGATCCGATGCCAAAGCGGCGCGGAACAGTTCCGGCATTAACACCAATCAGGGTTCGAAAATTCAAGCCTTTCCATATGTTTTTTGCCCCGGACGACGCGCTTGTGCTGTTTTTTTCCGGAAATTCGCCGAGATCGACCGCCTTCGTTACACGAAACAGTTGTTCACACCTTCGCGACCGTTTACCACTCCGCAGAATGTTTGTGGGTCCGCACGTAGGATTCGCAAAACCGGATAGGATGCGTCAGGAGAAATCGACACATGGCAGATACAGCCGCTCACGGTCACGAAGATCACGCTCGTCCCGGGTTCTTTACCCGCTGGTTCATGTCCACCAACCACAAAGATATCGGTGTACTTTATATCTTTACGGCGGGAACCGTCGGGCTGATCTCGGTCATCATGACCGTTTTCATGCGGGTCGAACTGATGGAGCCGGGTGTTCAATACCTGTGCCTGGAGGGGGCAAGGTTTGTCGCAGACGCAACGACAGAATGCACCCCGAACGGTCATTTATGGAACGTTCTGATCACGTATCACGGCATCCTGATGATGTTCTTTGTGGTCATTCCGGCGCTCTTTGGCGGCTTTGGCAACTATTTCATGCCACTGATGATCGGCGCGCCGGACATGGCGTTTCCGCGTATGAACAACCTCAGCTACTGGATGTATGTGGCGGGCACATCGCTTGGCGTCGTCTCGCTGTTCACGCCGGGTGGAAATGACCAGCTTGGATCAGGTGTTGGCTGGGTGCTTTACGCGCCGCTCTCCACGACCGAGGCCGGCATGTCCATGGATTTCGCCATATTCGCGGTTCACTTGTCGGGGGCCAGCTCGATCCTCGGGGCGATCAACATGATCACAACGTTCCTCAATATGCGCGCGCCGGGCATGACGTTGCACAAGACGCCGCTGTTTCCGTGGTCGATCCTAGTCACGGCGTTCCTGATCCTGTTCAGCCTGCCGGTTCTGGCGGGCGCCATTACCATGCTGCTGACGGACCGCAATTTTGGCACAACCTTCTTTGACCCGAGCGGCGGAGGCGACCCGATCCTTTACCAGCACCTTTTGTGGTTCTTCGGACACCCCGAAGTTTACATGATCATCGTGCCGGGTTTCGGGATTATCAGCCACGTCATTTCAACGTTCTCAAAAAAACCGATCTTTGGCTATCTGCCTATGGTCTATGCGATGGTCGCCATCGGGGGGCTGGGCTTCGTCGTCTGGGCGCACCACATGTATACGGTTGGCCTGAGCCTGACCCAGCAGAGCTATTTCATGCTGGCAACCATGGTCATCGCGGTTCCGACAGGCATCAAGATCTTCAGCTGGATCGCCACCATGTGGGGCGGGTCCATTGAACTGAAAACGCCCATGCTCTGGGCTTTGGGGTTCTTGTTCCTGTTCACGGTTGGTGGTGTGACGGGCATCATGCTCAGCCAGGCCGGGATCGACCGCGTCTATCATGACACCTATTTTGTGGTCGCGCATTTCCACTATGTGATGAGCCTCGGTGCCGTCTTCTGCATCTTTGCCGGGATTTATTACTGGATCGGCAAGATGTCCGGGCGCCAGTATCCGGAATGGGCCGGGCAGCTGCATTTCTATACGATGTTCATCGGGGCCAACCTGACGTTCTTCCCACAGCACTTCCTGGGACGGCAAGGAATGCCGCGACGGTACATCGATTATCCCGAGGCGTTCGCCTACTGGAACTATCTGTCGTCAATCGGTGCGTTCATCACCTTCGCCTCGTTCATCTTCTTTATCGGCGTGGTTTTTTACACGCTTCGGTACGGCAAGAAGATCACCACGAATGCCTATTGGGGTGAGCACGCGGAAACGCTGGAATGGACGCTGCCCTGCCCGCCCCCGGCGCATACGTTCGAAACCCTTCCCACACCGGACATGTGGGACAGGCAACCGCACCACTGACGCCTGTCAGACGGATTGAAACAAACGGGCCGCCGGGCAGTCGGCGGCCCGTTTTGGGTGAGGGGCGATCAACAAGGTCGGTGCACAACGCCCGCAAAAACCCGTGCGCTGCCCATCACGGTTCTGCCCTGGCGCCCACGGGCAGGTAAACCATACTGTAGCGCAAACAACCCACTTTGGTTAACTCCGACCGGTTCAGGGGTCGTCGCGATTGAGCACGCCCGCTACCCAAGGTAGCATACGACCACTTCGCCGGGGGGCCGACATTTTGACAACACCCAAGACTATATTGGTTACAGGTGCCAGCTCAGGTATCGGCGCTGCCACGGCCATCGCTGCGGCCGAGGTGGGTTATGATGTCGGCATCGGATATAACAGCGACCGTGAAGGCGCTGAAATCACGGCGAAAAGAGTTCAGGATCTTGGCCGGAAAGCCGTCATTCTGAAAGCAGATGTTGCCGACCCCGATGACGTTGAAGAGATGTTTGACCGCTTTGATGAAGAGATCGGCGAAATGGGTGTTCTGGTCAACAATGCGGGAATCACCGACGAGACCGCCGATGTGACCGCGATTTCCCATGAACGCCTGAAACGCATGTTCGCCGTCAACACGATCGGCCCGTTCCTGTGCGCCAAGCAGGCCGCCATCCGCATGTCCTGGCAATTCGGCGGTGTCGGCGGCGTCATCGTGAATGTTTCCTCGACCGCCGCACGCCTGGGCGGGGCGCGGCGGTTTGTCGATTACGCGGCCTCCAAGAGCGCACTTGACGTTCTGACCAAGGGTCTGGGCGATGAAATGGCCGGTGACAATGTGCGCGTGGTCGGTGTGCGTCCGGGCGTTATAGACACCGAAATCCATGCCAAGGCCGGAGAACCGGACAAGGCGCGCAACATGTCAAACGAGCTGCCGATGAAGCGCGCGGGCACCCCGCGGGAAGTGGCTGACGCCATCGTCTATTTGATGAGCGAGCGCGCCAGCTACATCACCTCGACCTCGATCGATGTGGGTGGCGGGCGCTAGAAGCCAAAACCCGCGATCGCTCAGCCTCTTGCCCCTGACCGAGGCTTGACCTAGAACCGCGCGGACAATTCAATTCCACCGGAACGAAACGATGCTCGATCTCGCTTACGACCCGCCCAAACCCAAAATCATCGCCGGAGCGCGCGAGGATTGGGAACTTGTTATCGGGATGGAGGTCCACGCCCAGGTCGCCAGCAACGCCAAGCTGTTCTCGGGCGCCTCGACCAAATTCGGGGCCGAGCCGAATTCCAACGTTTCCTTCGTCGACGCGGCAATGCCCGGTATGCTGCCCGTCATCAACGAATTCTGCGTCGAGCAGGCCGTGCGCACGGGACTGGGCCTGAAAGCGGACATCAACCTTTTTTCGGCCTTTGATCGCAAGAATTATTTCTACCCCGATCTGCCGCAAGGCTATCAGATCAGCCAGCTTTATCACCCCATCGTCGGCGAAGGCGAGGTTCTGGTGGAAATGGGCAATGGACAGGCGCGTCTTGTCAGGATCGAACGCATCCACCTGGAACAGGACGCCGGCAAATCGGTCCACGACATGGACCCGAACCTGTCGTTTGTCGACCTCAACCGCACGGGGGTCGCGTTGATGGAGATCGTCTCGCGCCCGGACATCCGCAGTCCCGAGGAGGCGGCGGCTTATGTCATCAAACTTCGCCAGATCATGCGCTACCTGGGCACCTGTGACGGAAACATGCAAAACGGCAACCTGCGCGCGGATGTCAATGTCTCGGTCTGCCTTGCAGGTGCGCATGAACGATACATGGAGACACAGGATTTCAGCCATCTGGGAACACGCTGCGAGATCAAGAACATGAACTCGACGCGCTTCATCCAGGCGGCCATCGAATTCGAAGCCCGCCGGCAGATCGCCATTCTGGAAGACGGCGGCAGCATCGATCAGGAAACCCGGCTTTACGATGCGGACAAGGGCGAAACACGCTCGATGCGGAGCAAGGAAGAGGCGCACGACTATCGCTATTTCCCCTGCCCGGATCTGTTACCGCTGACCCTGAAACAGGACTGGGTGGATGAAATCGCCGCCGGTTTGCCCGAACTGCCGGACGCAAAAAAGGCGCGGTTCATTACCGATTTCGGCATGACGGATTACGACGCGGGTGTTTTGACTGCCGACCGGGCGAGTTCCGCCTATTTCGAGGACGTGGCCAAAGGCCGCGATGGCAAGCAAGCGGCAAACTGGGTCATCAACGAATTGTTCGGACGGCTCAACAAGGACGAGCGCTCTATATCGGACAGCCCCGTCAGCGCGGGGCAACTGGGCGGTATTCTCGACCTGATCGCACAGGGCGATATTTCCGGCAAGATTGCCAAGGATGTGTTCGAGATTGTCTATACCGAGGGCGGCGACCCAGCCGAAATCGTTGAAAGCCGTGGCATGAAGCAGGTGACCGACACCGGGGCCATCGAGGCGGCGGTTGACGCCATCATCGCGGACAATCCGGCGCAGGTCGAAAAAGCCAAAGCCAATCCAAAGCTGGCGGGCTGGTTCGTCGGACAGGTGATGAAAGCCACCGGCGGCAAGGCCAATCCCAAGACTGTGAACGAGATTGTCACGCGGAAACTGGCACAATAAATCGCACGCGTTGATGTCGACCGGTCAGGCGGAAAAGGCCCGACAGGATCGCCTCTTGTCGCACTTGGGGCAACCCCGAACGGGCGAATTCACACGAAGGGACTTCTCGGGGAAACAACCACCGGATGAGTAATCCACAACATCCTGTGAATTTGTGGATAACTCCCCCAACAACTCGATTTGGTGAATAAACAATTAAAACGAATTGTTTCCAAAATAGGGTGTTATAATTTTGCCCGATATATCCTGTACTTAGGCCAAGACAAAATCATGTCGTGGGGGCGATTGATGGGGAAGTGCCGGGATATGGCCCGATACGAGTACAAGTGCGTGGCAGCCCCACGCAAAACCAAGGCCTTCAAGGGTGTGCGCAGCCACGAGGACCAGTTCGCTTATGTTCTGGCCGAAGTCATGAACGACATGGCGGCCAAGGACTGGGAATACCTTCGCGCCGAAAGTCTGCCCTGCGAGGAAAAGACCGGTCTGACCAGCCGCGTTGAATCCTTTCAGTCCGTTCTGATCTTTCGCCGCAAGATCGTCGCCAACCAGAAATTCTTTGAAGTGCCGCCCACGCATCAGCTCGAAGTCCACAAAGTCGCCGAGGACAAGTCGGAACACGACGTCGTCTTTTCGACGTCCAACCGTGCTTCCTCGGTCAGCGAGGTTTCGTCGGACATGCAAGAGGCAACCGAACCCGCCACGCAGGCCGGCGTTCTGGGAATTCTTCGCAATCGCAAGGCACGTCTTGGTCAGGACGAAGGTGAAACCTATCCTGAGCACATGAAGATGGCCGGCGAATAGATCACTTCACATCGATATCCAAAGACAACGCATGTATGCTGGCCACCAGCTCGGCACCCAGTGCCGCATGAACGGTGCGGTGGCGTTCAATCCGGCTGATGTTTTTGAACCCGTCAGCACGGATCAGCACCTTGAAATGTGTTTCCCCGCCTTCCCGCCAGCCCGCATGGCCCCGGTGGGATTCACTGTCGTCAATGATTTCAAGCCGGGTCGGCTGGAGAGCGGCGGTAAGTTTCTCGTGGATTTGATCGCTAATTTTCACTTTATTTCCCTGAACGATATGTTTCTGCTTGGCCTCGTCTCTTAAAGGACTAAACTCTGTGATCCGAGTCGAAAAGCAAAAGGATTGCACCGGCATGACTGGCAGGTCTCCGTTCAACTTTGACATTTCCGTTTCCGCCGACAAGAAGCGTCGTTCCCGTGGGCGGCGCGGGATGTCCGGGGCGTTCGACACCTCTTCGCGCCGATGCGAACACCCCGGCTGCGAGGAGGCCGGGAAATACCGTGCACCGCGTACGCCGGACAATCTGGAAGAATTCCTGTGGTTCTGCATCGCCCATGTGCGCGAATACAATCTCAAATGGAACTTTTTCGAGAACCATTCCGAAGCCGAACTTGAAAAGCAGTTTGCCGCGGATCGCGTTTGGGATCGTCCCACCAAGCCATTCGGCAAAAAGGGCGAAACAAACGGGCAGTCAGCCGCCGCCGAGGCCAAGGCATGGGCCCGTCTTGGAATTGATGACCCGATGGAAGTGCTGGGCGACAACGCCACGCGCAATCCGGGCAGCGGCCGCGGCCAGAACCACGCGCGCCGCCTGCCCCCGACCGAACGACGGGCGCTCGACATTCTGGACGCACGGGATCACTGGACGAAATCGGAGTTGCGCAAACAGTATAAGTCGCTGGTAAAAGACCTGCACCCGGACATGAACGGCGGCAACCGCGACGACGAGGATCGTCTGCAAGAAGTCGTCTGGGCGTGGGAGCAGTTGAAAGAAAGCCGCAGCTTCAAGGGTTAGACGCCGCGCGTATTCCTGTAACGCCCGATGGCGTTTCGCCCGGACGGAGCCCCGGCTTTGTGCGGGGCCCTGTTGAGCGGCCATTCCCGGACCACCCCTTGCGCATTTACAGGATTTGTTCCACTAAACACAGGCTGAAATCGGGGCGACTGGTGCCCCATGAAATAACGGAAAAGCAATATGGCAGACGGAAAACTCGATCGCACGGATGAACCCACCAAAAGGCTGTCGGTTCGCGAAATGTTTGGAATTGATTCCAACATGGAAGTCTTTGGTTTTGCCGACGCCACCGATCGCGTACCGCCGGTCGATCCCACCTACAAGTTTGACCCGGAAACCACTCTGGCCATTCTTGCCGGTTTTTCCAACAACCGGCGCGTGATGATCCAGGGGTATCACGGCACCGGCAAGTCAACCCATATCGAACAGGTGGCGGCCCACCTGAACTGGCCCTGCGTGCGCGTCAACCTTGACAGCCATATCAGCCGCATCGATCTTATCGGCAAGGACGCGATCAAACTGCGCGATGGCAAGCAGGTCACCGAGTTTCACGAAGGTATTCTGCCCTGGGCCCTGCGAAATCCGACGGCCATCGTCTTTGACGAATACGACGCCGGGCGTGCGGATGTGATGTTCGTCATTCAGCGCGTGCTGGAACATGACGGAAAGCTGACGCTGCTGGACCAGAACGAGATCATCACCCCGCACCCCTCGTTCCGGCTTTTCGCAACCGCCAATACAGTGGGGCTTGGCGACACGACCGGGCTTTATCACGGTGTTCAGCAGATCAACCAGGCCCAGATGGATCGCTGGTCGCTGGTGGCGACGCTGAATTATCTCAGCCATGACGCGGAAACGCAGATCGTGCTGTCCAAGAACCCACATTACAACACCGACGCCGGGCGCAAGACCATCGGCCAGATGGTGACGGTTGCCGATTTATCGCGCACGGCGTTCATGCAGGGCGATATTTCCACCGTCATGAGCCCGCGAACGGTGATCATGTGGGCCCAGAACGCCGAGATTTTCAAGGATGTGGGGTTCGCGTTCCGCTTGACGTTCCTGAACAAATGCGACGAGCTGGAGCGCCAGACCGTGGCGGAATTCTATCAGCGCTGCTTTGACGAGGAATTGCCCGAAAGTGCGGCAAGCGTCAGTCTGGGGTGACCCAAACGGGGGCTACCCGCCCCCGAAACCCCCGGGGAGTATTTCGGGAACAATGAAAGGCGAGAACGTGGGCAAGAAAGGCGACAACCCGGCGGATCCCTTCAAGAAAGCGCTGGCTGAAGCGACCAGGGCGTTGGCGAACGAGCCGGACCTCAACGTGGCGTTTTCGGTTGATCCGTCCGGTCTGGCGCAGGACACGATGCGCCTGCCCCAGGTTACCCGCCGGATGACGCGCAACGAGGTCTTGCTTGCACGTGGAACGGCGGATGCCTACGCGATGCGCTTGCGGTTTCACAATGAGGCCACGCACAGCAAATATGCCCCCGAAGGCCAGATGGCGCTGGATCTGTTCGAGGCCATGGAAACCGCCCGGTGCGAGGCGATGGGCGCCCGCGCGATGCCGGGAACCGCCGGCAACATCGACGCCAAGATCGAAGCGGAATCCGACAAACTGGGGTTTGAACAGATCGTCGAAGCCTCGCAAGCGCCGTTGGCGACCGCAGCGGGGTATTATGTGCGCCACCTCGCAACTGGGCGTGATCTTCCCAAAGGTGCCGACAACGTCATGAATCTGTGGCGGGATTTCATGGATTCCGAAGCCGGGCAGTCGCTTGAGAATATTGACGCATGTCTTGACGACCAGATCGAGTTTTCACGCATGGCGCGACAGATCATCCGCGATCTTGGGTATGGCGATCAGCTGGGCGAAGACCCCGATCAGCAGGATGACGAGGTCGAACAGGACAGCGACGAGGACGCCGAGGACCAGGAGCAACCCGAAAACGAAAGCGGGGACGATCAGGACCAGTCCGACGATCAGGACGACGCCCAGGACGATCAAGAGACCGAGAGCGACGAAACCCAGGCCCAGCTTTCGACCGACGACATGGACGATCTTGACATGTCCGACGAAGCTGAAATGGCCGACGGCGAACCCCCGCTGGAGCCTCCCGCCCCGCCGCCTCATTCCGACGCGGACCCCAATTACAAAGTTTACGCAACCGATTTCGACGAAGAGATCAAGGCCGAGGATCTGGCCGAACCGGCAGAACTGGAACGTTTGCGGGCCTATCTTGACCAGCAACTGGAACCGCTCAAGGGGGCGGTGGCGCGGCTGGCCAACAAGTTGCAGCGCCTGTTGCAGGCCCAGCAGAACCGTTCGTGGCTGTTTGATCTGGAAGAAGGCATTCTGGACGCGGGTCGTCTGGCGCGGGTGGTGGCGAACCCCACGACTCCGCTGTCGTTCAAGCAGGAAAAGGACACGGATTTCCGCGATACGATCGTCACGCTTCTGTTGGACAATTCCGGTTCGATGCGCGGTCGCCCCATATCCATCGCCGCGATCTGTGCCGATGTTCTGGCGCGCACGCTGGAACGCTGTCAGGTCAAGGTTGAAATCCTTGGGTTCACGACGCGCGCATGGAAGGGCGGGCAGAGCCGGGAAAACTGGTTGACGGACGGACGGCCCCAGACACCGGGGCGGCTGAACGACTTGCGGCATATCATCTATAAAGGGGCCGATGCACCGTGGCGGCGGACCCGGCCCAATCTGGGATTGATGATGAAGGAAGGCCTGCTCAAGGAAAACATCGACGGCGAGGCGCTGGAATGGGCGCATCGGCGCATGATCGCCCGCCCCGAGGCGCGGCGGATCATGATGGTCATCTCAGACGGGGCGCCGGTTGATGATTCCACGCTTTCGGTCAATGCGGCGAGCTATCTGGAAAAACATCTGCGCGACGTCATCAGCATGATCGAGAAACGCCGCGCGGTTGAACTGATCGCGATCGGGATCGGTCACGATGTCACGCGGTATTACGAGCGCGCCGTGACAATCACGGATGTGGAACAACTGGCCGGGGCCATGACCGAACAACTGGCGGAGCTTTTTGACAGCACGCCACGCGGACGCCGGACCGCGAACAACCCGGCCCGACGGGCCGGCTGACGGCATTTGGCCGGCAAGATATCGACACGCGCCCGGTTAATTGCGATGATGCGCGGCAGACACCGAAATGATCAGGACTGGAGGATCCGGAATGAACATTATCTGGCTTGGACACTCAAGTTTCCGCATAGAAATCGGCGACCAGGTTTTGCTGGTCGATCCATGGCTGAGCGGAAACCCCATGTTTCCGGAAGATCAGCGCGACACCGCGATCAGGGGCGCGACACATATCCTGGTATCACACGGGCATGGGGACCATTCCGGTGACGCGGTTGGGATCGCGCGGGAACTGGGCATACCGGTTGTCGGCATCTATGATCTCATGAGTTGGTGGGGCCAAAGCGAAGGCATCGAAACGGTCGGGTTCAACAAGGGGGGAACCGTTGCCCTTGGGAATGTGAACGTCACCCTGGTCAAGGCCGAGCATTCCTCGTCCCTCGATGGTGACGCTGGCCCGGTTTATGCGGGTGGCGAGTGCGGGTTCATGATCGAACATGGCGGACGCACGATATATTTCTCCGGCGATACCGATGTGATGGCGGACATGGCGCTGTTTGAAGACCTTCACCAACCGGAAATCGGCATTCTGTCGGCGGGGGGTCATTTCACGATGGACATGAAACGCGCGGCGTACGCGGCGCAGAAATTCTTCGACTTCAAAACCGTCATCCCCTGTCACTACCGGACATTTCCGCTGCTCGCGCAATCGGCGGAGGTTCTGGCGGATGGGTTGCCGGGGGTCGATGTGCGCGAGCCCCAGGTTCTGGAACCCATCAGCCTTTAGCGCCGGTCGCCGAAGAACGACATCAGAAGATGCGCGCAGTCCTTTTCGGAAATGCCGCCGTACACCTCTGGCACGTGGTGGATCTGGGGGTGCGAAAAGATCCGTGGCCCGTTTTCGATACCGCCGGATTTGGGGTCGCTCGCGCCGTAATAAAGCCGCCTGATCCGTGCATACGAAATGGCGGATGCGCACATGGGGCAAGGTTCCAGTGTCACGTACAGATCGCATTCGCCCAGACGTTCGCGGCCCAGAACGCCGGATGCGGCGCGAATGGCCAGCATCTCGGCATGGGCGGTCGGGTCCGACTGTGCCCGCGTTTGGTTGCCAGCTTTGGCAATAACGTCATTTGCTGCCGAAACGATCACGGCGCCGACCGGCACTTCACCGCGACCGGCGGCGGCGCGCGCCTCGTCAAGAGCGATATCCATGAAGGAAACAAATGAGCCCATGGGACGTCCTTGCCCGTGTGTCGCCTTCAGTTCAAGCAATCTTTCGCTTTCCGCGCGGCGGTGAAACAGTTAAAGCACGGGCATGTCGGAAACACCCCAAAAAACGGACAGGATCGCAAAAGTGCTGGCGCGCGCAGGTGTTGCCTCGCGCCGCGAAGCGGAACGCATGATCGAGGCGGGGCGTGTTTGCGTCAACGGCCAGCTTATTCGGACGCCTGCCCTCAACGTCACGGACGCCGACAGGATCGAGCTTGACGGCAACCCTCTGGCCAAGGCGGGGCGCGTGCGACTTTTTCGGTTCCACAAACCGGTGGGGCTGGTCACGACGACACGCGACGAAAAGGGCCGCAAGACGGTGTTTGAGGCCTTGCCGGATGATCTGCCAAGGCTGATGAGCATCGGACGGCTTGATATCAGTTCCGAAGGCCTGTTGCTGTTGACCAATGATGGAGAGCTAAAACGCCGACTGGAACTGCCTTCAACCGGTTGGAGCCGTAAATACCGTGTGCGTGTGAACGGTACCCCGGACGAGACCAGCCTGACACCCTTGCGAAAGGGCGCAACGGTCGGGGGCACCCGGTTCCAACCCATGCAGATCACCATCGACCGGCAACAAGGGTCCAACGCCTGGCTGACGATTCGCCTGCAGGAGGGCAAGAACCGCGAGATCCGGCGCGCGATGGAGCATGTGGGTCTGAAAGTGAACCGGCTGATCCGGGTGTCTTATGGTCCGTTTCAGTTGGGAGAGTTGAGACCCGGCGGAACCGAAGAGGTTCGTGCGAAAGCGCTTTACGATCAGCTTGGCATCGCGCCACCGACCGGGACCGCGCAAAAGAAAAGCACAGGCCCAAAGAAACCCGTCCGCGCGCGCAATCCACGCGCGGCCGATCCGTCCCTGCGCCTCAAGAGCAAGCCGCGAAAACGTCCGCCGCCTGCGGGTGGCAACCTCAGGTAACTTTGAGGTCGCCCGCGCTTTTTCTGCCGTCACGACCGTCGATCAGTTCGTATTCGACGGCCTGATTGTCTTCGAGACCGGTCAGACCGGCCTCCTGAACGGCGGTGATGTGAACGAACACGTCACTGTCGCCCTCTTCAGGCTGGATGAACCCATACCCTTTGGCGGCGTTAAACCACTTAACAGTTCCTTTAGCCATTTCAGACTATCCCCCAGTATGAGCAAACGCGACTTTGCGTCCGCTTTCAACGTCGTCGCGCGCCACACGAGCAGGGGCAAGTTGCCAAAGCGGTAGTGTCGGTCGTCGTAACTTCGTGACGCCATGTTTACCGCAAAATCAGAAAAACACAAACTTTCACCATTGTGACTGGTTGCGGCCGGTCCTGTCAGTTCAGAAGATCGCCGTAGGCAAAGAGCGCCGGCGATCCGCCCGTATGCCAAAACAGAACCCTCTTTCCCTGCCGTCGGGCGTCTTTGGCAAGGCCGATCATCCCCGCCATTGCCTTGCCGGAATAGACAGGATCAAGAAACAGACCCTCGGTCCGGGCTGTCAGGGAAATCGCCTCGGAAACCGTGGGGCTCAAGCGCCCGTAACCATCGCCAAGCACCTGATCAGAAAGCAGAATATCGTCATGTGTAATAAGCGGCGGAACGTCCAGCATCGCCGCCAGATCCAAGGCGCGGCGGGTCACGCGCGTCTGTTGCAAACCGGCATTCCGGCGCACGCAGATCCCGCGAACGGGTGTGTCGATGCCAAGTGCGCGCAGGCCGAACAACAGCCCCACATGGGTCAGCGAACTGCCGCTTGGCAGGATGATTTCGTCTATTTTCGGCAAATCCGGCAATTGGCGCGAAAGCTCGATCGCCGCAGCCACGTAGCCCAGCGACCCCAGCGGGGGATGTTCCGCACCAAGGGGGATCTGAAACGGCATTTTGCCCTTGGCGCGGAGGGTGTCCGCAAGATCGGCAAGCGCCTTGTCGGCGCGCGCTTCGTCCTCGCCTTCGGGAAACCCGTGAAGATGCGCACCCATAAGCTTTGACAACAGAACATTGCCGTTTTCCCGGTAAAGCGCCTTAACGCGCGGAACGCGTTCTTCCATCTGAATATGGCATTCCATCCCGAAATGCGCGGCAAAGGCAGCGGCCGTTCGCGCATAATTCGACTGGACCGCCCCGGTGATCAGGACGGTATCCGCGCGTTCCGCAAGCGCCTGCCCAAAGTAGAATTCCAGTTGCCGGACTTTGTTCCCGCCAAAACCGAACCCGGTGCAATCGTCGCGCTTGACAAGAATGTCGTGCCCCAGTTCCGCGCCAAGACGCACCAGAGGTTCGACCGGCGTCGGCACATGCGCGACCGAAACGCGCGGGAACCTGTCCAGAATGGCCGCCAGTTGCACAGGATGCCCCCTATTGCCCAGGAATCGCAGGTTGCGTAAACAAAGGCCGCACGCAACCGGGAAATCAACATGACCGAGCTACTGACATTCGCGAACCTGAGCAACCTGATTGTCCTGATTTTTCTTCAGGCCGTGTTGGGTTTTGACAACCTTCTTTATATCTCGATCGAAAGCCAGCGTGCGCCCCGCGAAAGCCAGCGCAAGGTCCGTTTCTGGGGCATCCTGATCGCGGTCGCGCTGCGCGTCGTTCTGTTGTTCGTGATGCTGCAACTGATCAATGCGCTGCAAACACCGTTCTATGTATTTGAATTCACCGGCATTCTTGAGGGCGGTGTCAATTTTGCGACCTTGGTGTTTCTTTTCGGGGGGGTGTTCATCATCTATACCGCCGTGCGTGAAATCAGCCATATGCTGGTCGTCGAGAATCTGGGAAATGGCGGTGGAAACGGATCGCAAAGATCGGCGGCGCAGGTGGTGGCGATGATCGTCACCATGAACCTTGTCTTCAGCTTTGATTCGATCCTTTCGGCCATTGCGATAACAAATGTGTTCGCCGTTCTGGCCATCGCCATTCTGGCGTCCGGTGTGGCCATGCTGGCGCTTGCCGATTCGGTCACCGAATTCCTGAAACGAAACCGGATGTACGAGGTGCTGGGGTTGTTCATCCTGCTGATTGTCGGTGTGGTCTTGCTGGGCGAAGCCGGCCCCGCCGCGGCCCATGCGATGCATCAGGATGACCTTCAGATCAGGGTATTTGGACACGCGCTGATCCCCATGTCCAAGACGACTTTCTATTTTTCCGTCATCGTTCTTGTGGTCGTGGAAATCATCCAGACCGGTTATCAGCGCAAACTGGCCGCAGAAAGAAAATCCGGTGCGCGGTGAGGCCCGTTGCGACGGTTTGTTCCCCTGACCCCGGCACCGACCGACTGCATCGGCGTGGCGTCGGAGCCTTGCCTTGATCGTTCCGGCAATGGTGGCTAAACCTGACTACAGAAAGGACACGTTTTCGCCAAACCATCGGCGTACGCGCCCGTCACAGTACACGGGCAACCTCTTTAGCGACCGGAACGATCACGAATGAAATCCTGGAAACTCTTGGCGCTTATCGCCCTTTTAACGGGGGTGTCCGGGTGCGTTGACGTTGTCCCCGTTTCGGCGCCTGACACCGCCGCTGCCGATCAACCCGGCGTGTCCGCCGAGAGCAAGAGGCTCCGCAAATATTATAGCGGTGTACAATCGCGCCTGTTGGCGCAGGGCCTGTTGCGCACCGATGGCGGCGGACCCGACGCGCCCTTTGACGCCTCGACCCTGGCCCGGGATTTCGAGCGTATCGCGCTTTTTGACGAATATACGGTCGCGGGAGGCCGTTTCGTTGCCCAGCAAACCCCCAGCACCCTGCGTCGCTGGCAAAAACCCGTGAGAATCGCCATTACTTTTGGCGACCTTGTCCCCCCTGAAACCCGCGAAAAAGATCGCGCGAACGTCGTTGCTTTTGCCCGACGCCTGGCCCGCCTGACCGGTGTGGATATCCGCATAACCGACAAGAACCCGAATTTTCATGTTCTTTTCCTCAATCGCGACGAACAAAAGGCGGCAGGCCCCGATCTGCGAAAGATGATTCCCGGCCTTTCCCCCGTGGTTGTGCGCGAAATCGCCGAAAGCCCGCGCAATACGTTTTGCGTCGCTTACGCATTCTCAAATCAGGGGGCCGTCGGGACATATGACAGCGCGATCATCCTGATCAAGTCGGAACACACCGATCTCATGCGTCTGAGTTGCATCCACGAGGAAATGGCGCAGGCCATGGGGCTGGCCAACGACAGCCCTCAGGCGCGCCCTTCGATCTTTAACGATGACGAGGAATTCGCACTATTGACGCGCCATGACGAATTGTTGCTGCGGATGCTCTATGACAAGCGCCTCAGGCCCGGAATGGCAGTCAATTCCGCCAAAGCTTTGTTGCCAACAATCGCACAGGATGTGCTAAAAGGCAGCAGTTGAACATTCAATTCTATTATCCTTGGGGGGGTATCAATGGGCATTCTGGATTTTCTGACCGGCGAATTCATCGACGTCATCCATTGGGTGGACGACACCAGCGACACCATGGTCTGGCGGTTTGAAAGGCAAGGCCACGCGATCAAATACGGCGCGAAACTGACCGTGCGCGAGGGGCAAGCCGCCGTTTTCGTCCATGAAGGCCAACTGGCAGACGTCTTCACGCCGGGCATGTACATGCTGGAAACCAACAACATGCCGATCATGACCACGCTTCAGCACTGGGATCACGGGTTCCAAAGCCCGTTCAAATCCGAGATTTATTTCGTCGATACCACGCGCTTTCAGGACCTGAAATGGGGCACGAAAAACCCGATCATGTGCCGCGATCCGGAATTCGGCCCGGTGCGCCTGCGCGCGTTCGGCACCTATACAATCCGCGTATCGGACCCCGCGAAATTCCTGACCGAGATTGTCGGGACCGACGGAGAGTTCACCATGGACGAGATCAGCTTTCAGATCCGAAACATCATCGTCAGCCGGTTTTCAGCGTCCATCGCCGCCTCGGGCATTCCGGTTCTGGATATGGCCGCCAACACGCTTGATCTGGGCAAGATGCTGGCGGCGACGGTTTCGCCCGATCTTGCGCTCTACGGTCTGGAAATGCCGATGCTCCTGATCGAGAACATCTCTTTGCCCCCCGCAGTCGAAGAAGTGCTCGACAAGCGCACGTCGATCGGGCTGGCGGGTGATCTGGGCAAATTCACCCAGTTTTCCGCTGCCGAGGCCATGACCAGTGCCGCCAACAACCCCGCAGGCGGGGGCATGGGTGCGGGCCTTGGCATGGGAATGGGCATGGCGATGGCCCAGCAAATGGCCGCGCAACCCGGCCCTTGGGGGTCAGACCCGCAGCGCGCACCAGCCGTCGCCGCTCCCCCGCCCCCGCCCCCGCCGGTTGAAAAAGTCTGGCATGTGGCCGAGGACGGCCAGACCAAAGGCCCGTTTTCCCGCGCCGCGGTCGGGCGCATGGCCAGCGCGGGATCGCTGAAACGCGACACGCTGGTCTGGACGGCCGGGCAGGACGGCTGGCAAAAAGCCGGGGACGTCGCCGAACTGGCGACCCTGTTCACGATCCTGCCCCCGCCACTTCCCGGCGCGTGACCGGACGATGACGGGGGGCGAAACCAGGTTTCCCTGTTCGGAATGTGGGGCCGACCTGCGGTTCCAGCCGGGGACCGACAGTCTGGAATGCGCGTTTTGCGGCACGACGAATGCCCTGCCCGAACGCGGCGCCGGCACGGACCATCTGTCCGAGCTTGATTTTGAAAAGGCGGTTCGCGATAAATCGCCCGCCGCCCAAACCCATGAAACACGCCTTGGCAAATGCGACAATTGCGGGGCCGAGATCGAATTCGGCGACGCCGAACACGCCACCGAATGTGCCTTTTGCGCAGCACCGATCGTGGTCGGGACGGGCCTAGAACGCCGGATCAAACCCGCTGCTCTCATCCCTTTTATCCTTTCGGAAAAGGACGCGCGCAAGGCGATGACAAAATGGCTGGGCAAGCTCTGGTTTGCGCCCGGCGGTTTGCAGGAATACGCCCGCAAGGGGCGGAAAATGCAGGGAATATACACCCCTTTCTGGACCTATGACGCCGACACGAAAAGCCGTTACAAGGGCCAGCGCGGCACCGTTTATTACGAAACCCGCACCGTTCGTGTCCAGGTCGATGGCAAGATGCAGACCCAACAGGAACAGGTGCAGAAAATCCGGTGGTCACCGGCCTCCGGCCGCGTCAAACGGTTTTTCAACGACGTTCTGGTGCTCGCCTCCACGAGCCTGCCAAAATCCTACACCGATGCGCTGAAGCCCTGGAACCTTGAAGCTCTCAAACCCTTTTCGCGCGATTACCTCGCCGGATTTCACGCCGAGGGCTATACCGTTTCCCTTGAAGACGGCTATGCCGAGGCGCGCCACCATATGGACAACGTCATCGACGGCGACGTGCGTACCGATATCGGCGGCGACCGGCAGCAGGTCAGCAACATCGACACCACCGTCAGCGACGTCACGTTCAAACACATCCTGTTGCCGGTCTGGATGGCTGCCTATAAATACCGCGGTAAATCCTACCGTTTTGTCGTCAATGGCCAGAGCGGAAACGTCAAGGGCGAGCGTCCCTATTCAAAGATGAAAATCGCCCTTGCCATCGTCGCAGCCATCGTCCTGATCGCCATTATCGGCCTTGTGGTCGCAGCGAAGGGCTGAGGCAGCCCTTCTTTGTGGGTCAAGTATCCTCGCCGAAGGCTCCGCCATGTCAACGCGTGATCCGTTATCGCCAATCCACCACCTCGCCCAGCCGGGCGCGGGGCGTGCGAAATCCATTGGCCGGATGCCCCTTGTCCTCGCGACCGAAGGAAATGGCGCAAACGACCTGCCGGTCCGAAGAGAGGCCGAAATGCCCCCGCACCGTATCCGCCATTCCAGCCACCGCCGCCTGGGGAATGCTGCCAACCCCCAACGCCTGCGCCGCCAGCGCAAAACCCGTCACGAAAGCCCCGCAATCCAGCACACCGTATGCGCCAAGTTCAACGGGTGTCGTCACAATCGCCACATGAGGGGCGTCAAAGAGCGCGAAATTCCGCTGCATCTGGCGTGCCGAGGCCGCACGATCGCCCTTGCTCACTCCAACCGCGTCGTAAAGCTGCCAACCGCACGCGCTGCGGCGTTCGCGATAGACACCGCTGTATCTGACCGGGAACGCAATGTCGGGCCGTGCCGACATTCGCAGGGCCGCGTCCATTAGGGCCGCGCGGAACGCATCGGTTTGCCGGCCTTCGGTCACGATCAGTTGCCAGGGCTGCGCGTTGCACCATGACGGCACTTTTTGGGCCGTTTCAACGATCTGGCGGATCGTTTCACGAGGGATCTGGTTAGGCAGGAATGCCCGGCATGAATGCCGCGCGCTCAGCAATTCATCCAGGGTTTCCATCGCCGGGGTTTCATCCATTTCACGCCCTCCAAGCCCAATTCACGAACCCTGCATCCCGCGTGCGGGAATGGCAATAAGCCGTGCCCTTGCAAAAGAACAAAAAGGGGTCAAATTGGTATCTACGCCAAAGGAATCGCTCATGAACGACACCATCGCCACCGAAACCTCCATCCCGCCCCGCGACAAGCTGGAAGGCGGCAGGCGGCTGGTGCTTCATACGCCGTTTGAAGCAGCCGGCGATCAACCGACGGCCATCAGGGAACTGGTGGCAGCGATCAAGGAAAACGAACGAAATCAAGTACTTCTGGGCGCGACCGGCACGGGCAAAACCTTCACCATGGCGCGCGTGATCGAAGAAACGCAACGCCCCGCCATCATCCTTGCCCCCAACAAGACGCTGGCCGCCCAGCTTTACGGCGAATTCAAATCATTCTTCCCCGAAAACGCGGTCGAATATTTCGTCAGCTTTTACGATTACTACCAGCCCGAGGCTTATGTGCCCCGCTCTGACACCTATATCGAGAAAGAAAGCCAGATCAACGAACAGATCGACCGGATGCGCCATTCCGCCACGCGCGCCCTGCTGGAACGAGACGACGTGATCATTGTCGCCTCGGTCAGTTGCATTTACGGCATCGGTTCCGTTGAAACCTACGGCGCGATGACGCTGGATCTGGAAACCGGCAAGGAATACGACCAGCGCCAGATCATGCAGGATCTTGTCGCACAACAGTATAAACGCAATGACAACGCGTTCGCGCGTGGGTCGTTCCGGGTGCGCGGCGACAGCCTTGAAATCTGGCCCGCGCATCTTGATGATCGCGGCTGGCGCCTGTCGTTTTTCGGCGAGGAGCTGGAGGCGATTACCGAGTTTGACACGCTGACAGGGGCCAAGACCGGCGTTCTGGAAAAGGTGCGCGTTTACGCCAACTCGCATTATGTAACGCCGAAACCCACGCTTAATCAGGCGATCAAAGAGATCAAGAAGGAGCTCGAACTGCGCCTGAAACAGCTGGAGGGCGACGGCAAACTGCTGGAAGCACAGCGCCTTGAACAACGCACGCGCTTTGATCTGGAAATGCTGGAAGCGGCCGGCTTTTGCAACGGGATCGAGAATTATTCGCGCTATCTGACAGGGCGCGCACCGGGCGAGCCTCCGCCCACGTTATTCGAATATATCCCTGATAATGCGATTGTTTTTGCCGATGAAAGCCATGTCAGCGTGCCCCAGATCGGCGGCATGTACAAAGGCGACCACCGGCGCAAGTTCACGCTGGCCGAGCATGGCTTCCGCCTGCCCTCGTGCATGGATAACCGCCCCCTGAAGTTCGAGGAATGGGACGCCATGCGCCCGCAATCCGTCTTTGTCTCGGCCACGCCCCAAAAATGGGAGCTGGAGCAATCGGGAGGCGTTTTCGCCGAACAGGTGATCCGTCCGACGGGCCTATTGGACCCGATGATTGAAATCCGCCCCGTGGAAATGCAGGTCGATGATCTGCTGGACGAGGTGCGCAAAGTTGCCGCTGATGGCTTCCGCACATTGGTCACCACGTTAACCAAGCGCATGGCCGAGGATCTGACCGAATATATGCACGAACAGGGCATCCGCGTGCGCTATATGCACAGCGACATCGACACGCTGGAACGCATCGAAATCCTGCGCGATTTGCGCCTTGGGGCGTTTGACGTCTTGATCGGGATCAACCTGTTGCGCGAGGGGCTGGACATTCCCGAATGCGGGCTGGTCGCCATTCTGGACGCGGACAAGGAAGGGTTCTTGCGCAGCGAAACCTCGCTTATCCAGACCATCGGACGGGCCGCACGCAACGCCGACGGGCGCGTCATCATGTACGCTGATCGCATCACGGGTTCGATGGAACGCGCACTGTCTGAGACCGACCGCCGGCGCGAAAAACAGATCGCTTATAACGAGAAGCACGGGATCACGCCCGAAACCATTCAAAAGAATGTCGAGGATGTTTTGTCCGGCCTCTACCAAGGCGACACCGATCAGTCGCGCGTAACGGCCAAGGTCGACAAGAAACCGCTGGTCGGCGCCAATCTGGCCACCCACCTTGAAGGCTTGCGCGCCGACATGCTGAAAGCCGCCGAGAACCTCGAATTCGAAGAGGCCGCGCGCATCAGGGACGAAGTCAAACGACTGGAAACGGTCGAACTGGCGGTGGCCGACGACCCGCTGGCACGACAATCAGCCGTGGACGCGGCAGTCGAGGAGGTCGTCGCGCGCAAAGGGCGCAGCACGGCAGGCAAAGCCGGAACGACCGTGGTGCGCGGGAAGACGTCACGAAAGGGGCGGTTTTAGGTGCGCCTTACGTTTCACCCAATCCCGGCCACATTTCCAATGATGGCCAGCGTCACGGGACCTGAGAGGTGATGTTTGCAAGAGATTTCTCTTGCAAATCACTGACGGCAAACCCACCTACACTAAACATCTCTGAAAGGGCCACATCATGTCACTCCTCGTTCGCTACACTCTCAAAGACGCCGCCGACCATGACAAGCAGATCGCTGCGATGGAGGCTCTTGTCTCTGCTCTTGAGAGCAGCGCTATTTCGGGCCTTGACTACACCTGTTTTGCCACCGATCAACCGACGGAATTTGTCGGTGTCCTGGAATTCCCGGACGAGGCGACCTTCAAGGCATTTCAGGCCTCCGACGCCTTCGCCGCCTATCGCCAACGCGTGGGGACGACGTTTGCCAATCCACCACACACAACGCCAATTACCAAAATCGCGTCAACCCGCGCCTAACCGATCCGCCGAAAAAAAGTGTTCGGCGCGCATCGCCGGACAGCGGCACGCCCCGCTCGGCGTTATAGGCGGGGACCACCGGTATGCACCTGCGGCGGCCTCGTTGGGGGCGGCGCGCAAGCCTTTCGGGATTTCGACATTCGCCAGTGACCTTGTGGCGTCGGAA
>CAYXNM010000022.1:0-26036 GCA_964466385.1 uncultured Rhodobacter sp.
AAGCTGCTGCCACTGCTTGATCCGCCGATCTCGTTCCGTCTTCGGACCGGTCCGGTTTGCGTCGCCACCTGGGGGGGTGTCTGCTCGCGTACGCGCCGGATCTTGTTTTGATGAAAAGCGGGTGCCTGTATGAAACCTGACTTGGGTTTTCTTGGGTCTTGGTGCCCTTTAACTTCCCGACCTTCATCGTGGGATTAGGGATACTATGGGATTTTATGGAAAACAAGGGTTTTCTATGGGACTGACTTGGAAACCATGCGGAAGGCAATGTTTCCCGCGCCGAAACAGTGGTCCGAAAACCATCATAAAAGCTTCAAATTGTGGACAGGTGCATCTGGCACCCAAAATATAGTGGTCCCATGCCGGACCATCTATTGGCGCGATTTTTTTGCAGTTTCGGAGGCCCGCGACGGAACAAATATGGAACGTCATGGATATGTGGCGGATTCTGGCGGCAAAACTGATTCGTCGGGCCCGCCAAACGCGTCAAATCGCGAGATTTTCTGCCTCATTTATCGTCGAATCAAAATTCGTCTCATTGAGATAAGAAAAACCGTAAGGTTCGCGCCCGACCCCTAGGGTGGGCTTGTTGAAACGTGCAATGACCGTTCTTTGAAACGCAAACGTCGCGGACCGACAGGCTGGACCGCGCAAAAGCCGTCAGGCCAAGCCCTTGGCAACCAGACTTTCCGCGATGCCCGCATAGGCCTCTGCAATCGGCCCCTCGCCCGCAGCGATCGGGGATCCATTGTCAGAGCCAAGGCGGATCTCGGTCGACAGCGGGATATCGCCAAGATAGGGCAACCCGCGCTTCTCGGCCTCGGCCTTCGCGCCGCCGTGACCGAAGATGGGGTCGCGATGGCCACATTCGGGGCAGACGTGAACCGACATATTCTCGATCATGCCCAGAACCGGCGTGTTGGTCTTTTCAAACATGTTGATCGCCTTGCGGGCGTCAAGCAAAGCGATGTCCTGCGGTGTCGAGACGATGATCGCCCCGGTCACCGTGGTTTTCTGGGCCAGCGTGATCTGCACGTCGCCGGTTCCCGGTGGCAGATCGACCAGCAATACGTCAAGCTCGCCCCATCTGACCTGCCCCAACAATTGCTGAAGCGCGCCCATCAGCATGGGGCCACGCCAGATGACGGCCTCATCCTCTTTCAACATCAGACCGATGGAAATGAAGGTGACGCCGTGGGACTGAAGGGGAATGATCTCTTTTCCATCCGGGGATGCGGGGCGCTGGTTCAGGCCCATCATGCGCTGCTGCGACGGCCCGTAAATATCCGCGTCCAGCAAACCGACGCGGCGGCCTTTGCGGGCCAGGGCGACCGCCAGATTGCTTGAAACCGTGGACTTCCCGACGCCCCCCTTGCCCGAGGCGATGGCAACGATGCGATCAACCCCGGCAACCGGCGCAGGGCCAGATTGCGGTTTCGGGTGCCCGCCGATCTTAAGGTTTGGCGGCTCGGCAGGCGCTTTGGGGGCAGCAACATGGGCGGTCAGAACCGCGCTGACCTTGTCAACGCCATCCAACCGCTCGACGGCAGCCTTCGCGGCGGCCAGGGCTGGCTCCATCGCGGGGCCCTTGTCTGCGGGGACCTCCAGAATGAACGAGACATCGCCGCCGGTTATCGTCAACGCGCGCACCATGTCGCGCGACACCGGATCGCCCCCGTCAGCGAGTGTGATCCGTGACAGGGAATCCAGGATCTGTTCTTTGGTCAGAGACATGTTTTCGGTGCCGATCGTTGTATGTTTTCGCTTGACAAGGACAAGGCATTACATTGTGTAAAACCGACCAAAGAACAAGTACTAATGTGCTTTTTTGAGGATGCCCGATGGAAACCCTGACACAAGCCTGGCTGTTGGTGGCCGCGCGCGATCCGGCGTTGCTACAGATCATCGCGCTGTCGCTTTACGTCAGCCTGACGGCCAGCCTGTTCGCCGCGATCATTGCCATTCCGCTTGGGGCGGCGCTGGCGATATGGTCATTTCCCCTGCGGGGTCTGGTCGTGGTACTGTCGACCTCGCTGCTGGCGTTGCCGCCCGTCGTGGTGGGGCTAAGCGTCTATCTGCTGCTTTCCCGCGCGGGTCCGTTGGGCGAGTTGGGCCTGCTATTCACACCCGGAGCGATGATCATCGCGCAAACGGTTCTGATCGCCCCGATCGTGCTTGCCCTGACACGCGAAGCGGTTCTGCCGCTGCGGCGCGAATACGACGCGTTGCTTTTATCCGTCGATGCAGGACCGTTTCTGAAGCTCAGCACCCTGATCTGGGACGCGCGTTATGGGGTGATGACGGCGGTTCTGGCCGGCATCGGGCGCGCGCTGGCCGAAGTCGGCGCTGTTTTGATTGTCGGGGGGAACATCAACGGTCTGACCCGCGTCATGACAACAACGATCGCGCTGGAAACCTCCAAGGGAAACCTTGAACTGGCGCTGGCGCTTGGCACCGTCTTGCTGGCAATCGCGATTTCGATCAACGCGGGAATTCATGCCCTGGGCCGGTTTGGGCGACGCTACGAGATCACGCGATGACGGCACCGGTTCTGGAATTCCAAAGCGCCGAGATACGTTCAGGCGGCAAAACGCTGCTGGGGCCGGTGTCCACGCGCATAGACAAACCCGGCATCACCATGATCATGGGGCCGAACGGGGCCGGAAAAAGCCTGTTTCTGGCGGCGGCCCACGGTCTGCTTGACCTTTCGCGGGGGGCCGTGACTTGGTCCGGTATTCCGGCCACATCCGGCCGCGCGACGCGGGGCTTCGTTTTCCAGACGACCCCGGTTTTGCGCCGTTCGGTTGCCGGAAACATCGCCTTTCCACTTTCCGCGCTGAAAATGCCGCTCTATCGGAAAAAGGAGCTCGTCAACAACGCGCTGCGTGTGGCGCGATTGGCGGGTGACGCCGGCAAGCCCGCCGCGACCTTGTCGGGGGGAGAGTTGAAACGCCTTGCCCTGGCCCGCGCAATCGTCGCCGAACCGGTCGCGATCCTGCTTGACGAGCCGGCAGCAAACCTTGACCCGGCCTCCACCGCCGAACTGGAAAACAGCCTGCGGCAAATCTCGGCTTCCGGGGTCAAGGTGATCCTGTCGTCACACAACATTGCGCAGGCGCGAAGGCTGGCCGACGATATCCTGTTCTTTGATCGGGGAAAGCTTGTCGAGGAATCCTCCGCCGCAGCATTCCTTGATTCACCCTCACACGTTTCGGCGCAAAAGTTCCTAAAGGGGGAATTATGAGGCTCATACTGGCTCTGATGTTTTCGGTGACCTTTGTGGGATCTCTGGAAGCAGCCGAGAAATCAATCGTTCTGGCGTCGACCACATCGACCCAGAATTCCGGCCTGTTCGACGTCATCCTACCGATATTCACGGCCAAAACCGGCATCCGCGTCAATGTGGTTGCCGTCGGCACCGGTCAGGCGCTGCGCATTGCCAGAAACGGCGACGCCGATGTCCTGCTTGTGCATCACCGCCCCTCGGAAGACGCCTTTGTCGCCGATGGAAATGGCGTCGAGCGGCGCGACGTCATGTATAACGATTTCATTATTGTCGGGCCTTCGGGCGATCCGGCCCATGTCGGCGCCGCCTCGTCCGCACCTGACGCTCTGGCCGCGATTGCCGGGCAGCAATCCCTGTTCGCGTCCCGCGCCGACGACAGCGGCACCAACAAAAAGGAACTCGAACTATGGGCCGAGGCCGGCATCACCCCGAAAGGGCCGTGGTATCTGGAGACCGGCTCGGGAATGGGGGCGACCCTGAACCTGTCGGCGATCAAGGATTCATACACGCTGACGGACCGGGGTACGTGGATCACATTTGGCAACAAGGGTGATCTGAGGCGTCTTTATTCGGGGGATCCGACGCTGTTCAATCCCTATGGGATCATCCTGGTCAATCCCGAACGCCATCCCCATGCCAAGGTCGATCTGGCGCGCATTTTTTCGGACTGGATGGTTTCCAGGGAAGGTCAGGCGGCCATCGGCGCGTTCCGGATCGACGGTTTTCAGGCCTTTTGTCCGAATGCCGACGACATCCCTGAAGTCGTCAAGAACCGGGCCGCCTGCCCGGCAGAAACCGACTGACCGGCTGTCCGGGTGACCGGTCGAAATTGCGCCATGCAACGGGTGCATAACGGGAATGCCCAAAACCCGGATTGTCCTGACTGCCTAAACACTTATGTTGACGGCAGAGACGCAGACAGACATCCGAACGGAACGCACCATGGCCTATACCGCAACATCCACATCAACCGGTTTCAACGTGATTGGAGCCTTTCAGAACCTGGCGCACCGGATCGCCGCAGCGCGGCACCGCCGCACCGTTTTCAATGCCACCCGACGCGAGTTGATGGCCCTTTCCAACCGCAGTCTGGATGACCTTGGCGTGACCCGCGCCGAGATCGACCGGGTGGCGCTTGAAGCTGCGATCGGCTCGGCCCACTGACCTCTGGAATGCCGAAGACCCGCCCTCCCTCGGGTTTTCGCAAAAAAGACGGCGGCGCGCCCTCCCTCGCGCCGCCGTTTTTTCGTTGGGGTCGCTGAATCAGAACGGGATATCGTCAGCGGACGTCACATAGCTGGCGATGACCTTTTTTTCGCCCGCCTTTTCAAACGCCACGGACAGTTTTTCACCCTCGATGGCGATGACCGCGCCATAGCCGAATTTACGGTGAAACACCCGGTCGCCCAGCCCAAAGGCCGCGACCGCGTCAAGGTCGATGACCACGTTGCGCGCTGCTGTCGGCTGGCCAAGCCCGCGTCGCGAGCTGCGCGCCTGCATGCGCTTCCAGCCGGGTGAATTATAGACGTCCGCGTTTCGCGCGCGGTCCTGAAGATCAGAGCGTGGCGTCCCTGTGTCGAACCGCCCCGGCTGGGCGGCGCCAAACCCCCCGCCGTAAAGTCCCGGCGGGGTCAGAACCTCGACATTGTCACCCGGAAGCTCGTCGATGAAACGCGACGGCAAAGCAGACTGCCACTGGCCATAGACCCGGCGATTGGCGGCAAAGGATATGGTGCATAAGCGTTCCGCGCGGGTGATGCCCACATAGGCCAGACGGCGTTCCTCCTCCAACCCTTTCAGACCGCTTTCGTCCATTGAACGTTGCGAGGGAAACAGCCCATCTTCCCAGCCCGGCAGAAAAACGGCGGGAAATTCCAGACCTTTGGCGGCATGAAGGGTCATGATCGACAGTTTTTCGGTCGCGTCCTCGGTCTCGTTTTCCATGATCAGGCTGACATGTTCCAGAAACCCCTGAAGGTTTTCGAACTGCTCCAGCGCCTTGACGAGTTCCTTGAGGTTTTCCAGCCGCCCCGGCGCCTCCGGCGTTTTTTCGTTCTTCCAGAAATCGGTGTAGCCGCTTTCTTCAAGGATCATTTCGGCAAGATCGATGTGGCTGGCACCGGTCCTTGCGCTGGCGGACCAGCGTTCAATCCCCTCCAGCAGGCGCCCGGCCGATTTGCAGTAACGCGCCCCGAGCGTGCCGTCGCCGAGCGCCACGCGCAGCCCCTCCAGCAGACTGACGCCATTCGCGCGCGCCGCTTGCGTGATCTGTTGCATGGCCTTGTCACCCAGCCCGCGCTTTGGCGTATTGAAGATGCGTTCGAACGCAAGATCATCGTCCGGGCTGACGGTCACGCGGAAATAGGCCATCGCGTCGCGGATTTCGAGCCGTTCATAAAACCGTGGCCCGCCGATCACGCGATAGGGCAGACCGATGGTCAGAAAGCGATCCTCGAACGCGCGCATCTGGTGGCTGGCGCGCACAAGAATCGCCATATTTTCCAGCGACATCGGGTCTTGCCCACGGGTGCCACGCTGCAAGGATTCGGCCTCTTCCCCGATCCAGCGGGCCTCCTCCTCGCCATCCCAATGGCCGATTAGTCTAAGCTTTTCCCCGTCCGGCTGTTCGGTCCACAGGGTCTTGCCCAAACGATCCTCGTTCGCGGCAATGACGCCCGAGGCCGCCGCCAGAATATGCGGAGTCGAGCGGTAATTCTGCTCCAGCCTTATGGTTTTCGCCCCCGGAAAATCCTTTTCAAACCGCAGAATGTTCCCGACCTCAGCCCCGCGCCAGCCATAGATCGACTGATCGTCATCCCCGACGCAACAGATATTTTTGTGGGCCGAGGCCAGCAGGCGCAGCCACAGGTATTGGGCAACGTTGGTGTCCTGATACTCGTCGACCAGAATATAGCGAAACCAGCGCTGATATTGCGCCAGAACGTCGGGGTGGGTCTGAAATATCGTCACCACATGCAACAAAAGATCGCCGAAATCGACCGCATTCAGTGTTTTCAACCGGGCCTGATACTGGGCGTAAAGCTCGGTTCCGCGATGATCGTAAGCCGCGGCTTCGGCCCCGGGCACATTTTCCGGCACCCACGCCCGGTTCTTCCAGCCATCGATCAGGTGGGCCAGCATGCGCGCGGGCCAGCGCTTGTCGTCGATATTCTCAGCGACGATCAGTTGTTTTAGCAGCCGGATCTGGTCATCCGTATCAAGAATCGTGAAGTTCGATTTCAGGCCCACAAGTTCCGCATGACGGCGCAGGATCTTGACGCAGAGCGAATGAAACGTGCCAAGCCATGGCATGCCTTCGACCGTTTCCCCGACAAGTTCGGCCACGCGTTTCTTCATCTCGCGCGCCGCCTTGTTCGTGAATGTGACCGCAAGAATCTCATTGGGGCGGGCGCGGTTCGTTGCCAGCAAATGAACCAACCGCGCCGTCAGCGCACGCGTCTTGCCGGTTCCGGCTCCCGCCAGCATCAGAACCGGGCCGTCGAGCGTTTCCACCGCCTCGCGCTGCGCGGGGTTGAGCGCATCCAGATAGGGTGTCGGACGCGCGGCGATGGCACGCGCGCCAAGACCCTGTTCAGGGGGCCGAGGATCAGGATCGTCGCTTTTCATGGCCAAGTCCTAGGGGAAAACCGGGGCGAGGGAAAGGGTGTTCGTGAAATGTTCTTGCCCATCAATCCCGTAAAAATTCAGCGAATATTAAGACCTGACCCCCAGTCTGCCTTGTGGGGTCAGCGACAAAGGGATGGCGCGATGAAATTCCCGAAAATCGGGTTCCGTTCGACCATAAGGGTGACGCGTCTGGCAGTGTTCGGCGCGGTGATCCTGTCTTTGGCGCTGGTGTCCGTGATCGCACTGCCACCCCCGGTTGCGGATCGCCTGCTGCAAGACGACATGAGCCACAGGGCCGAAAACTGGCGTGACCGGGTCATTGCCCTTTTGGCTGCGCACGATTCGGCGTTTCAGAACCGGCGGATCTCGGCGGAGGATCAGTTGTTGTTGGATATTTTCGTCGCCAGTTCGGACGTTTTCCGGTTCAAGATGTTCACGCCTGACGGCCGGGTTTTTCATTCCTCGCGCGTCCGCGATATCGGCAACGAAACGACCGCACCCTATTTCAACGCGTTCGTCGCAAAGGGAAACAGCTATTACAAGAGCGCGATCCAGCCGTTGGCGTCCGTCGACGGCGACCGTCACACCAATCGCAACGGGGTCTATGACCCGCAAGAAGATCGCGTGGTGGCGGAAATCTATGTGCCCGTTCTGTCGGGCAATCGCGTCATTGGCGCGATGGAGTTTTATCGCGACATCACCACGATCCGACAGGCCTTTATCGCCCGTTTGCGCGTGGGATTTGCCATTCTGGCAAGCGTGGGTGTGGCCCTCAGCTTCCTGGCGATCGGGGTGATCGCCTATTCGGGGCGCGCCCGCATTCGCGAGTTTCGCGAGCGCGCGCTTGGCGAAAAGGAGATGGTCGAAACCCAGATGCGTCTGGGGCGCGAAGTGCGGCTGCTGTCGGAACTGAACGAATGGCTGCAGTCAAGCCGTTCGCTTGACGAACTCTTTGACATGGTCAGTGCTTTCATGTCGCGCCTGATCCCCGACTGCTCCGGGACAATCTATGTCTATTCCAATTCACGCGACGTCTTGGACGGCGCTTGCTCGTGGAACGGTGGAGCGCTTGCAGAACACATCAGGCCCGAGGCCTGCTGGGGTCTGCGGCGGGGGCGCAGCTATGCCTACGGGACCAGCGAAATCGACTTTACCTGCGGGCATATCACCGGGCATGACGGTCGCCCCTATTTCTGTTTTCCCATTCTGGCGCACGGCGAGACGGTCGGCCTGATGACCCTGATCACAAAACTCGACGTGTCCGACGAGGACAGGCAGGCCTATCGCAAGCTCGCACAGATGTGCGCCGAACAGATCAGCCTGGCAATCGCGAATGTCAGGATGCGCGATCAGTTGCACCACCAGTCCATTCGCGACCCTCTGACCGGTCTTTACAACCGGCGCCACTTCATCGAACAACTTCGCCTTGCCATTGATGACGCCAAACGGAAAACGGGATCGGTTTCGTTGATTTCGATCGATGTCGATCACTTCAAGAACTTCAACGACAATCACGGCCATGACGCGGGCGACATGGTTCTGCGCGCGGTTGGGTCGACGCTCGAGGATATGTGTGACGGCGACGACCTGGCCTGCCGCATGGGAGGCGAGGAATTCGTCGCCCTCTTGCCGTTGACCGACTGTGCCCAGGCGATGAAAACGGCCGAGAACCTGCGCTTGGCGGTCGAGGCCATCTCGGTGCGCTACGGCGAAAAGACATTGCCGAAGATATCAATCTCGCTTGGGGTTGCCAGTTTTCCCCAACACGGGATGATGCCACAGGATCTAATCAACACGGCGGATGATGCGCTATATGCAGCCAAGGGCGCTGGTCGCAACCAAACCTGCCTTGCGGGGCAAGCAGAGGCCAACAAAAAAGAAATCGCGCCAAAACGCCCGAGCAAGACCGGGAAATCCGCCGCGACGCGCCGGAAAAACCCAAAAACCCCGCAGGTGGAGGGATCGGTTGTGCCGCTTGTCGTTCATAAGTCAGAAGGGTCCGGGGAAAAGGATGCGAAATCTCCACGCTCCGGCGCCCATTCTGACAAAGGTCAGGTTTCCTAGCGGATCGAATCCTATGGTTCGATCCACTGGACTATTGCCTGATGGATCAAATTATCACGACATTTGAATGGTTTATGATCATAGTCTTCGCCTGGTGGCGGCGTTCAAATATTTCGGTCGATCCACCGGGGCTTTGCGCCCAAGCGCACGTGGGCGGAGTCGTTCCGGTCAATACTGTCCGGAAAAGGAGGCCGCGCGGCCGTTGCACGAATGCAATGCGTCACCGGTGCTGATTGACACAAAAGCCGCGAATGTTAACTTGTCACCCAAGGGGCCGTAGCTCAGATGGGAGAGCGCGTCGTTCGCAATGACGAGGTCAGGGGTTCGATCCCCCTCGGCTCCACCAACCTTTCCGACAAAGGCATTTTTGCCGCGCGCTCGCGCAGGCAGATGTGGGTCCGAGATATTATCACGGACCCCAAGCCAAACTTGCCGAGCACTGCAATCCAGTCCATCACTTCACCGCTGAAACTTCTTATATTTCATGCGCTTGGGTTCCAACGCATCTGCCCCCAACCGGCGCAGTTTGTCTGCTTCGTAATCCTCGAAATTCCCTTCGAACCACTCGACATGGCTATCGCCTTCAAACGCCAGGATATGCGTGCAAATCCGGTCAAGAAAAAACCGGTCGTGGCTGATGACCACTGCGCAACCGGCAAAGTCGACCAGCGCGTCTTCCAGCGCGCGCAAGGTTTCCACGTCAAGATCGTTCGTCGGCTCGTCGAGCAGCAGGACATTGCCGCCGGTCCGCAGCAGTTTGGCCATATGGACGCGGTTGCGTTCACCCCCTGACAGAAGCGAAACCTTCTTCTGTTGATCGCCCCCTTTGAAGTTGAAGGACGAGCAATAAGCGCGGCTGTTGACCTCGGCATCACCCAGTTTGATGATGTCCTGCCCGTCCGAGATCTCCTCCCATACGGTTTTGGTGTCACCCAGCGCGTCGCGGGACTGATCCACATAAGAAAGCTTGACGGTGTCGCCGTATTCCACGCTGCCATCATCAGGCGTTTCCTGACCGGTCAGCATGCGGAAAAAGGTCGATTTCCCCGCGCCGTTTGGCCCAATGACGCCAACGATGCCCCCAGGCGGAAGGGCAAATGACAGGTTGTCAATCAACAAATTGTCGCCAAATCCCTTCTTTAGTTCATTGATTTCAATCACTTTTCCACCAAGACGTGGCCCATTGGGAATAATGATCTGGGCGCGCCCCAGCTTGTCGCGTTCGCTTTGCCCGGCCAGTTCATTATAGGCGTTGATCCGCGCCTTTTGCTTGGCCTGCCGCGCCTTTTGGCCTTGCTGCATCCATTCCAGTTCGCGTTCCAGTGTTTTTTGCTTGGACTTATCCTCGCGCGCTTCTTGCGCCATGCGCTTGGCTTTTTGGTCGAGCCAGCTTGAATAATTGCCCTCGTAAGGAATACCGCGGCCCCGGTCGAGTTCCAGGATCCAGCCGGTGATATCATCCAGAAAATAGCGGTCGTGGGTCACGATCAGGATCGTGCCTTTGTAGTCGATCAGGTGTTTTTGCAGCCAGGCGATTGTCTCGGCGTCCAGATGGTTGGTGGGTTCGTCCAGAAGCAGCATTTCCGGCGCTTCCAGCAGCAATTTGCACAACGCCACGCGGCGCGCTTCGCCGCCCGAGAGCGAGGCAACATCCGCATCGTCCGGCGGGCAGCGCAATGCCTCCATCGCGATGTCGATGCTGGCGTCGAGGTTCCACAAGTCATCGGCGTCGATCTGGTCCTGCAAAGCGGCCATTTCGTCGGCGGTCTCCTCGGAATAGTTCATCGCCAGTTCGTTGTAACGATCCAGCGTGGCCTTCTTTTCGGCGACCCCCAACATGACGTTTTCACGCACATTCAGGCTGTCATCCAGCTTTGGTTCCTGCGGCAGATACCCGACGCGCGCCCCTTTGGCGGCCCAGGCCTCGCCCGTGAAATCCTTATCGTGGCCGACCATGATCTTCATCAGGGTCGATTTCCCCGCGCCGTTGACGCCTACCACACCGATCTTGACACCGGGAAGAAAGCTGAGGTGGATGTTTTCAAAGCACTTTTTGCCACCCGGATAGGTTTTGGAGACGCCCTCCATATGATAAACGTATTGGTAAGAAGCCATGCCGAAACCCTTGTGAAATTCAAACTCTGCGCGTGATAGTCTGTCGGGCGAGCAGGTGCAACGGGGTCGCGCCTAGTCCAACTCGACCAGCAAATCCTTGGCGTCGATCTGGTCGCCGGCGCGGACGTGGACCGCCTTGATGGTCGCGTCGCGTTCGGCGTGGATGCCGGTTTCCATTTTCATCGCCTCGATTGTCAGCAACATGTCGCCCGATTTGACCGCCTGCCCCTGGGTGACCGCAACCGCCGCGACAGCGCCCGGCATTGGGGCGCCGACGTGATCGGGATTGCCCGCCTCGACCTTGGGGCGCCGCGGTGTGACCGCGCGGATTTTGCGGTTGGCGACCCGAATGACCCGCGGTTGCCCGTTAAGTTCGAAAAAGACCTTTGCCTCGCCTTCCTCGTTCGTCTCGCCCACCGCCTGAAGGCGGATTTCAAGGGTTTTGCCGGGGTCAATCTCGGCCTCGATCTCATCGCCGGGGGTCATGCCGTAAAAGAAGGTCATCGTCGGCAGGACGCGCACCGGCCCGTAAATCCGGTGGCGGCCCATGTAATCCAGAAAGACCTTTGGATACATCAGATAGCCGTTAAGGTCTTCGTCATCGATGGCAAAACCCGCCAGTTCGCCGATCAGTTTTTCACGGGTACCCTCGATATCCTGAGATTTCAGGTGCAGACCGGGGCGCGCCGTATTCGGGGTCTCGTCTTTCAGAACCTTGGCGATCAGCCCCTTTGGGAAACCGCCCGGAGGCTGGCCAAGATTGCCGCGCAGCATGTCAACGACGGACTCCGGGAAGGCGACATCAATCAAGGGGTCCTCGACCTCGGCCCGGCTGAGGCCTTGCGAGACCATCATCAACGCCATGTCCCCCACAACTTTCGACGAGGGGGTCACCTTGACGATATCCCCGAACATTGCGTTCACATCCGCATAGGTCTGGGCCACCTCGTGCCAGCGGTCCTCCAACCCCAGACTGCGCGCCTGCGCTTTGAGGTTGGTGAACTGCCCGCCCGGCATTTCATGCAGATAAACCTCGGACGCGGGGGCGGCCAGACCGCTTTCAAAGGCCGCGTATTGCTGGCGCACGCTTTCCCAATAATCCGAGATTTCGCGGACCGCTACCATGTCGATCCCGGTCGCGCGCGGCGTGTTTTCCAGCGCCTGAACGATCGAACCCAGACAGAGCTGCGAGGTCCCCCCGGACATCGAATCCATTGCCGCGTCGACGGCATCAACGCCAGCATCCGCCGCCGCCATCACGGTTGCCCCCGCCAAGCCGCTGGTGTCGTGGGTGTGGAAGTGGATCGGCAGGCCGACGTCCTCTTTCAAGGCTTTGAACAGCAGTTTGGCGGCTGCGGGTTTCAAAAGCCCCGCCATGTCTTTCAACCCCAGAACATGCGCCCCTGCATCGCGCAGATCCTTGCCCATGGTCACATAGTATTTCAGGTTATATTTGGCCCGCTCCGGGTTCAGGATATCGCCCGTATAACAGATCGACCCTTCGCAGATCTTGCCACTTTCGATGACCGCGTCCATCGCGACGCGCATGTTTTCAACCCAGTTGAGCGAATCAAAGACGCGGAAAACATCGACCCCGGTTTCGGCCGCCCGTTTGACGAAAAACGCAACCACGTTGTCGGGATAATTGGTGTATCCGACCCCGTTGCTGGCACGCAGCAGCATTTGCGTCATGACATTGGGCATGGCCTTGCGCAAATCGCGCAGGCGTTGCCAGGGGCATTCCTGCAAGAAACGATAGGCCACATCAAAAGTTGCCCCGCCCCAACATTCCATACTGAAAAGCTGGGGCAGATTGTGGGCGTAAGCCTCGGCCACCTTGACCATGTCGTAAGAGCGCATACGCGTGGCCAGCAGCGACTGGTGCCCGTCGCGCATGGTTGTATCCGTCAACAGCAGGCGTTTTTGCGCGGACATCCAGTCGGCAACCGCCTGCGCGCCTTCTTGTTCCAGCAAAACGCGGGTGCCGCTTGGCGGTTCGGCGCGGTGGTTCGGGGGCGCAAGCGGCGCGCGCACGCTGGCGGCGGGACGCGCGCGGCCCTCGGTTTCCGGATGCCCGTTGATCGTGATATCCGCGATATAGGTCAGGATCTTGGTGGCGCGATCGCGGCGTTTGCGAAAGTTGAAGAGCTCGGGCGTCTGGTCGATGAAGGTGGTTGAATATTCGTTGGCCAGAAAGGTCGGGTGTTTCAGAAGGTTCTCGACAAAGGCGATATTGGTGGAAACGCCGCGAATGCGAAACTCGCGCAAGGCACGATCCATGCGCGCGATCGCCTCGGGCGGGGTCGGCGCCCAGGCGGTGACTTTTTCCAGCAGGCTGTCGTAGTAGCGCGTGATGACAGCACCGGAATAGGCCGTGCCACCATCGAGCCGGATGCCCATGCCCGTGGCCCCCCGATAGGCGGTGATGCGGCCATAGTCGGGGATGAAGTTGTTCTGCGGATCCTCGGTCGTGACCCGGCATTGCAAGGCGTGGCCATGCAGGCGCACATCGTCCTGCGAGGGGGTTCCGGTCGCCTCGGCCAGTGTCGCACCTTCGGCGATACGGATTTGCGCACGAACGATGTCGATGCCGGTCACTTCCTCGGTCACGGTATGTTCGACCTGCACGCGGGGATTGACCTCGATAAAATAAAAGGCGCCGGTTTCCATATCCATCAGGAATTCCACGGTGCCCGCGTTCTGGTATCCCACATGGGCGCAAATCTTGCGTCCGAGCGCGCAGATTTCGCTGCGCTGCGCGGGGGACAGATAGGGGGCGGGGGCGCGCTCGACCACTTTTTGGTTGCGGCGCTGGACCGAACAGTCGCGCTCGAACAGGTGGTAGATATGGCCGTGGGTGTCGCCAAGGATCTGGACCTCGACATGGCGCGCACGGGTGATCATCTTTTCGAGGAACCCCTCGCCATTGCCAAAGGCGGCTTCGGCTTCGCGGCGGCCTTCCAGAACTTTTTCTTCCAGCTCGCTTTCTGAAAAAATCGGCCGCATTCCGCGCCCGCCACCGCCCCAGCTGGCCTTGAGCATCAGGGGATAGCCCACCTGCGCCGCCGCCGCGTGAACGTCATTCATGTCGTTGCTTAACACGTCACTGGCCGGAACAACCGGCACCCCGGCGGCGATGGCGACCTGCCGGGCCTTGGCCTTGTCGCCAAGGGCGCGCATGGTTTCCGACTTTGGGCCGATGAAGGTCAGCCCGTTGGCCACACAGGTATCAACAAAATCGGGGTTCTCGCTCAGCAGGCCGTATCCGGGGTGAATGGCGTCAGCCCCGCTCATCTTTGCGACACGGATAATCTCGTCGATCGAAAGGTAGGCCGCAACCGGGCCCAGCCCCTCGCCGATGCGGTAGGCCTCATCCGCCTTGAAACGGTGGAGGCCGAGCTTGTCTTCCTCGGCGTAAACGGCAACGGTTCTTTTGCCCAGTTCGTTGGCTGCGCGCATGATGCGAATGGCGATTTCGCCGCGATTGGCAATCAGAATCTTGTTGAATTCGCCCATACCCCAACCCTCTCGGAAAACCGGAGCGACAGCCCCTGACGCGCCGCCCACAGGCATCGGGCGATCCGTCTGCGCTGGTATAAAGCCGCGCGCGAAACAGGCAAGATAATTCCGTCGTCCCTTCGGCCGTCGCTGCCGCACGGGTCACAAGAGCTGACCGGCCACCGCGACTTCAAGGATTTCGGCCAGAACGCCGACAGCCAGTGTTCGCGGATCGCGCGCCGAGGCGACCACCCCAATGGGACCGCGCAGCCGCGCAATGTCTGTTTCCGCGGCACCTTGTGCCAACAGCTCGAAATCCCGGCTGTCGCGCGCGCGCCGACTGCCCTGCGCACCAATGTAAAAAGCCGGCGTTTTCAATGCGCCCAAGAGGATCGGCGGTTCCCATTCGTGGTCATGGAAAAACAGCACGATGGCCGACCAGCGGTCGGGCGTGACGTCCGCCGGCCAGTCCGGAGCAACCAGATGACGCCCGTCGCATCCGGCCGACGCCGCGATTTCCAGGGTTTCGACATCGGGGGACAGCAAAAGATTGGGATACCCCGCCGACTGAACCAGCCCGGCGAAGGCACTGGCTTCCGGCCCTTTCCCAAACACGAAGAACCGCAGTTCCGGCAACAGGCGCACATGGAACCGAGCGCCGGAACGACGGGTCGGACCGCTCTTTTCGACGGCCATGCGCCCCGTTTGAAGTTCCAGCGACAAGGTCACGGGATTTCGTTTCCCAAGCGCGCGCGCACTCCGACCCAAACATGCCTTGTCAGGATTGGGCAGCAGCAAAACCTCCAACCCGCCGCCGCAGGGCAGCTGGATATCAATGAATGGCGACCCTTCGCCGTAAAGAACACGCAGCGCATCGCCGTTTGCCAATGCCTGTTGGGCATGGAGCGCAAGATCGGATTCGATACACCCGGAGGACAACGTCCCAACGCGCGAACCGTCCTTGAAAATCGCCATCATCGCCCCAAGCGGACGATACGACGGACCCTTGATGCCAATGATCACGGCCAGCACGCCGGGCTTGTCGCTGGCGCAGAGGGCCTCGATCGGGTGGATGCGGGAATGTGCTGAAATCATGTCCGGGGCCGTTGGTTTCGTCGCTTGCCGCCAACATAAGCCGAGGTGCGCGCAACAACAAGAAATTGCGCGCGCATGGACACCATTTCAGGGCGCGTTATAACAGGGGTGAAATCCGACCTCGGGCAATATTCAGGAACCAGCATGGCGCAAACGCCCCGATCCATCGACCAGACACAAACCCTGCTGGCCGGGCAGAACTATATTTGCGGGCGCGACCTTGCAACCGTCGGGTTTCTTGCCCTGAAACTGGGGAAACCCCTGTTCTTGGAGGGCGAAGCGGGTGTGGGAAAGACCGAGATCGCCAAGGCGCTTGCCGCGGGGCTTGGGCGCAGGCTGATCCGGTTGCAGTGTTACGAAGGGCTGGATGCCACAACGGCGATTTACGAATGGAACTTTACCGCCCAAATGATCGCCATCCGCACCGCGGAAGCCGCCGGCGCCACCGACCGCGATGATTTGCAACGGGAATTGTTTTCCGAGAGATTTCTGATCCGCCGTCCGCTTCTGGAAGCGATGGAGGGCGATGCGGCGGGCCCTCCGGTTCTGCTGATCGACGAAGTCGACCGGACGGACGAACCTTTCGAGGCCTTTCTGCTGGAAGCCCTCTCTGATTTTCAGGTGACGATCCCGGAGCTTGGAACGATCCGTGCGCCAGAACCGCCCATCGTCCTGCTGACGTCCAACCGGACGCGCGAGGTTCACGACGCCCTAAAACGCCGGTGCCTGTATCACTGGGTCGATTACCCCGATTTCGATCGCGAGGTTGAAATCCTGCGCGCGCGCGTTCCGGGATGTAGCGAAAGCCTGTCGCGCGATGTTGTGGCCTTCGTGCAAACCCTGCGCGATCAGGACCTGTTCAAGAACCCGGGCGTGGCCGAGACGATCGACTGGGCGCAATGTCTGATCGCGCTTGACGCCATCGCTCTGTCGCCCGAGGTCATCACCGACACGTTGGGGGCGGTTCTGAAATTTCAGGACGATATTGCAAAAATCACAGGATCTGAAAGCGCGCGTATTCTTGAACAGGCGCGGGCGGACCTGATGGCAGCGCCGTGAATAGCACGCCGAAAACGGCCGGTCCGCCGGGGCGTCTGGTTGAGAATATTACTCATTTCACACGCGCGCTCAGGCAGGCAGGCGTTCGCGTTGGCACATCTCAGATCGAAACGGCGATCAGGGCGGTCCCACTGGCCGGGTTCACGAATCGGGCCGACTTTCACGCAACCCTGCGGGCCAGCATGATCAACCGTCCCGAACATCTGGAGGTTTTCGATCAGGTATTCACGCTCTTTTGGCGCGATCCGGAATACCTGGAACGCATGATGCGGATGATGTCCCCGCTGTTGCAATCCGCCAAGACCGCGGAAAAACCCAAACAGGCCGCCGCGCGACGCGCGATGGATGCGCTGACGCAGGGTCATGATCAGAGCGGGAACCCGCCAAAACGCGACGTGATCGATATTGACGCGGAAATGAGCTGGTCCGCGAACGAAATCTTCCAAAACATGGATTTTGAGCAGATGAGCGCAGCCGAACTGACCGCCGCCAAGCTGGCCGTCGCCGCGCTTGATCTTGATTTCCCACTGATCCGAACGCGCCGCTTTACCCGCCAGGCCAGCACCGGACGCCCGGATATGCGCGCAATGATGCGTCAAAACCTGCGCAAGGGCGGTGAAATCGACAAGATCGCACGGAAAGCCCCGATAACCCGCGCAACCGACCTGGTGGCGATTTGCGATATCTCGGGTTCGATGTCGGGCTACGCGCGAATGTTGATGCATTTTTTGCACGTGCTCGCATGGTCCAGGAAAAACGACATCGGCCGCGTTCACGGGTTTACGTTTTCAACGCGCCTGACGAATATTTCCCGCGCGCTTCACCTCAAGGATGTTGATCTGGCGATGGAAGCGGTCGCCAGCGAAGCGCCGGACTGGAAGGGCGGAACACGCATCGCCGGGGCCTTGCGGCAGTTCAACCGCGACTGGTCGAGGCGTCTGCTGGGACGCGGGGCCACGGTTTTGCTGATCACCGACGGGCTGGAACGCGACGATCCGGTGGCACTTGGCGAGGCCGCCGAACGTCTTAGCCGGTCCTGCCGCCATCTGGTCTGGCTCAATCCATTGCTCCGATGGGACGATTTCGCGCCTCTGGCGCAGGGCATCAGAACCCTGCTGCCACGGGTCGACAGTTTTCACGCCTGCCATTCAATCGCCAGCCTTGCCGATCTTGGGCAGGCACTCGGCGGGCCCGGCGAAAAGCAGCGCATGATGGAAATGATGCGCAGGCAGGCCTGATCAACCGGGAATAGTGGTTGCGGCGAATCGATCCGGGGCGTTTACTGTCAGGCGATGGTTTCCCTTTTCTGAGACGCTGACAATGGAAATGACCGGCGAGTACCTGATCGCGGCGGACCCCGGTCGCGTCTGGCAAGCGCTCAATGACGTCGATATTCTGAGGCGGTGCATTCCCGGTTGCGAGGACCTCGAAAAAACCTCGGCAACCACGATGACGGCGAAAGTCGTGCAAAAGATCGGCCCGGTCAAGGCGCGCTTTGCAGGAGAGGTCGAGTTGCTCAACATAATCGCCCCCGAAAGTTATACGATTGCCGGGCACGGAAAAGGCGGGATCGCGGGCTTTGCCAGGGGCTCGGCCGACGTGGTGTTGACGCCGGGCGACGGGGGCGGCACACTCCTGACTTTTACGGCCAGCGCCGAGGTTGGGGGGAAGATCGCGCAATTGGGCAGCAGGCTGATCGACTCGACCGCCAGGAAACTGGCCAACAAGTTTTTTGACAATTTCCATGAGTATTTGAGCAACGATGAAGAAATGCCCGGCTGAACGGGACGAAAAAACAGGGAAAGCGTGGCCTGACTTTGGTCACATGTCTGGGAGGACCAAATGACGACCATTACATTGACAGTGAACGGCAAGGCCGTAACGCGCGAGGTGGCAGGCGAAACGCTTTTGTCTGAATTCCTGCGCGAAGATTTGCGCCTGACAGGAACGCATGTCGGCTGTGACACCAGCCAGTGCGGTGCCTGCACGGTGCAGGTCAACGGAAAAACGGTCAAGTCCTGCACCACGCTCGCGGCAGCGCTGGACGGGACCGAGGTGACGACGATCGAAGGGATCGCGAACGGCGAACTGCACCCGATGCAGGTGGCGTTCAACGACAATCACGGGCTGCAATGCGGGTTTTGCACACCGGGCATGATCATGACCGGGATCGACATGGTGAACCGGTATAAAGCCAGCGGCGAAGCTCTGACGACCGATGCCATCCGCCACGAACTGGAAGGCAACATCTGCCGTTGCACCGGGTATCACAACATCGTCAAATCCATAGAGGACGCGGCTGCCAAGATGTGAGCGGCACGAACAGGGAGAAGAAAAATGAGTGAAGAAGGAATTGGAGCCCGCGTCAAGCGCAAGGAAGACAAACGCTTTATCACCGGCAAGGGCCGTTACACCGACGATATCCGCATGGAAAATCAGGCCTATGCCGCCTTTGTGCGCAGCCCGCACGCACACGCGCGCGTCGCCGGGATCGACACAAGTGCCGCGCTGGCGATGGACGGTGTGATTGCTGTTCTGAATGGTGGGGAACTGACAGGTGACGGTATCGGCAATATCATTTGCGGCTGGGCCATCACTTCAAAAGACGGAAGCCCCATGAACATGGGGGCATGGTCGGCCCTGGCGACCGAAAAGGTCCGCTATGTGGGCGATGCAGTGGCGATCGTGATTGCCGAAACGCAGGCGCTGGCGCGTCTTGGCGCAGAGGCGGTGGATGTCGATTATGAGGAACTGCCCGCAGTCGTCGCGGGGGACGCGTCCCTGGCAGCGGGGGCGCCGCAGATCCACGACAACGCGCCGGGCAACCTGATTTACGACTGGGAGATCGGCGACGAAGCCGCGACGGATGCCGGCCTTGCCGGTGCTGCGCACGTGACGCAGATGGAAATCACCAACAACCGGCTGGCCCCCAATCCGATGGAGCCGCGCAGCGCGGTTGCAACCTTCAACGCGGCTGAAGATCATTACACGCTTTACACGACCAGCCAGAACCCTCATGTCGCGCGCTTGGTCCTGTCGGCGTTCTATCAGGTCGCGCCTGAGCACAAATTGCGCGTGATCGCGCCGGATGTCGGGGGCGGATTCGGATCGAAGATCTATATCTACCCCGAAGAAATCGCCTGCCTCTGGGCGTCGATGAAGACCAACCGTTCCGTAAAGTGGACATCGGACAGGTCCGAAGCTTTCCTGACAGATGCGCATGGTCGTGATCATATCACCAAGGCCAGCATGGGGTTTGACAGCGACAACCGGATCGTCGGTTTCAAGGTCGACACGATTGCCAATCTGGGGGCGTACATGTCGCTGTTTTCGTCGGCGGTCCCCACGTATCTTTACGCGACCCTTTTGTCGGGCCAGTACGACATCCAGAATATTCACTGCAACGTGCGCACGGTCTACACCAACACCGTTCCGGTCGATGCCTACCGGGGGGCCGGACGTCCGGAGGCGTGTTATCTGATCGAGCGGATGATGGAAACGGCGGCGCGGGAAATGGGGCTGGAACCAACGGAACTCCGGCGCGCCAATTTCGTGCGCGAGTTTCCTCATCAGACGCCGGTCATCATGGCCTATGATGCGGGCGATTTTGATGGCAACCTCGATCAGGCACTTGAAGCCGCCGATGTCGCGGGCTTTGCGACGCGCAAGAAGGAAAGTGCGGCGCGCGGAAAACTGCGCGGGATCGGCTATGCAAGCTATATCGAGGCCTGCGGCATCGCACCATCGGCGGCGGTCGGTTCATTGGGTGCGGGCGTCGGACTTTGGGAAAGCGCCGAAGTCAGGGTCAACCCCGTTGGAACGATCGAAGTTCTGACCGGCAGCCACAGTCACGGACAGGGGCACGAAACCAGCTTTGCGCAAGTGGTGGCGGACCGGTTCGATCTGCCGCTGGATTCGATCCAGATCGTCCATGGCGATACGGACAAGGTTCAGATGGGCATGGGCACCTACGGGTCACGCTCGGGCGCTGTCGGGATCTCGGCCATCGTCAAGGCACTGGACAAGGTCGAGGCAAAGGTCAGGAAGATCGCCGCTCATGTGCTGGAGGCCAGCGAGGACGACATCGTCATCGAAGGCGGGCAAGCCAAAGTTGCGGGCACCGACAAGGCCATGGGCTGGCACGAGGTTGGGCTGTCCGCCTATACGGCGCACAACCTGCCCGAAGGCATGGAACCGGGGCTGAAGGAAACCGCGTTTTATGATCCGGCCAACTTCACCTTCCCGGCCGGGACTTATGTATGCGAGGTCGAGGTTGACCCGGAAACGGGTGTCACTTCGATCGCGCGGTTTACCTGTTCGGATGATTTCGGAACCATCATCAACCCTCTGATCGTGGAAGGGCAGGTTCATGGGGGCGTCGCGCAAGGGATTGGCCAGGCCATGCTCGAACAGGTGGTTTATGACGACAACGGTCAGCTGATCACCGGGTCGTACATGGATTATGCGATGCCGCGTGCGGATGATTTGCCAGCCTACACGGTCACCCATAACAGCACAATCTGTCCGAACAATCCGCTTGGGATCAAGGGGTGCGGGGAAGCGGGTGCCATTGGTTCACCTCCTGCGGTGATCAACGCGATCACCGACGCGATCGGCAACAACGATCTGGCGATGCCGGCAACGCCGCAAAATGTTTGGGCTGCCATTCAGGCGGCCTCCAATTCCGTCGCAGCAGAATAAGGGAGACTGAAAATGTATCCGACAAACTATCACAAGGCCTCGTCGATCAAAGACGCGGTGGCTGCACTTTCCGCAGGCGAGGACGCACAGGTGCTGGCAGGGGGGCAGACCCTGATTGCAACGATGAAGCAACGCCTGGCCGCGCCAAGCGATCTTGTCGACATTCGCGCAATCCCCGGAATGTCCGGCGTTTCCTCGGACGGCAGTACCCTGACCATCGGGGCGGCAACGACCCACGCCGAAGTTGCGGCCAATGGGGATGTGGCGGCGCTCTGCCCGGCGCTGGCGGCGCTGGCCGGTGGCATTGGCGATCCCGCCGTGCGCCATCAGGGAACGATCGGGGGGTCGCTGGCCAACAATGATCCGGCGGCTGACTATCCCGCAGCCATTCTGGCCCTTGGGGCCACCATCGAGACCAATAGACGTGAAATCGCGGCGGATGATTTCTTTGACGGGTTGTTTGAAACGGCCCTTGAGGAAGGAGAGATCGTCACGTCGGTAAAATTCCCGGCGGCGCAATCGGCGGGCTATGCCAAGTTCGCGCAACCGGCTTCGCGCTTTGCGCTTGTCGGGGTCTTCGTGGCCAACACCCGGGATGGCGCGCGGGTGGCCGTCACAGGTGCCGGAGAGAACGGCGTATACCGTCACGCAGCGCTGGAAGCTGCCTTGAGCGCGGACTGGTCAGCCGATGCCGCGGGTGGCGTTTCGGCGTCGGCCGACGGGCTTATGTCGGACATTCACGCCTCGGCTGCTTATCGGGCGCATCTTGTCGGAGTGATGGCAAAACGCGCGGTCGCGGCAGCCTGACAAAACAGAACGGACCCGCGCACGTCTTTTGGCCGAGGGTCCGTTCCAGTTTCCGTTCACCCGGCAATCAGACCCATGTTCTCAAGCTTGAGAACCACTTGGTGCGCGCAATTGTCAACGTCGGTATTTTCGGTTTCTATACGCAGCTCCGGATCTTCAGGTACGTCGTAAGGATCTGAAATACCAGTAAATTCCTTGATCTTGCCGGCGCGCGCAAGTTTATAGAGTCCCTTTCGATCACGCCGTTCGCATTCCTCGATCGAGGTGGCGACATGAACTTCGACGAAGGCGCCGAAGGCCTCGACATCTTCTCGCACGGCATCACGAGTGGTCGCGTATGGGGCGATCGGCGCACAAATCGCGATGCCGCCGTTCTTGGTGATTTCACTGGCGACATACCCGATGCGTCTGATGTTGAGGTCGCGATGCGCCTTGCTGAAGCCAAGTTCCGAACTCAGGTTTTTTCGCACAACATCGCCGTCAAGCAACGTCACGGGACGACCGCCCATTTCCATCAGTTTGACCATCAGGGCGTTGGCGATCGTTGATTTGCCCGAGCCTGAAAACCCGGTGAAAAAGACGGTAAAGCCCTGATCCGCGCGGGGCGGTCGGGTTTTGCGCAACTCCGCCACCACTTCGGGGAACGAGAACCACTCAGGGATATCAAGACCTTCGGACAAGCGGCGGCGCAGCTCGGTGCCCGAGATGTTCAGCACCGTGACATCCCCCTTGATTTCATCCGCAGGTTCGTATTGCGCGCGCTCCTGCACGTAAACCATGTGTTTGAAGTCGACCATCTCAATGCCCATTTCCGCCTGATGCGTCCGGAAAAGGTCTTGCGCGTCATAGGGACCATAAAAATCCTCGCCCGCGGAATTCTTGCCGGGTCCGGCGTGATCGCGGCCGACGATGAAATGGGTGCAGCCGTGGTTCTTGCGGATCAGACCGTGCCAGACGGCCTCGCGCGGGCCGGCCATGCGCATGGCAAGGTTCAGCAGGCTCATCGACGTGGTCGAGGCCGGATACTGGTCCAGGACCGCCTCGTAACAGCGCACGCGGGTGAAATGGTCGATGTCGCCGGGTTTCGTGAGGCCGACGACAGGGTGGATCAACAGGTTCGCCTGCGCTTCGCGTGCGGCGCGAAACGTCAGTTCCTGATGTGCCCGGTGCAGCGGGTTTCGTGTCTGGAACGCAACCACTTTGCGCCAGCTCAGCTTGCGGAAATAGGCGCGCAATTCGTTGGGTGTGTCGCGGCGCGCGCGAAAATCATAGTGAACCGGCTGCTGCAAACCGGTTACGGCGCCGCCAAGATACACGTTTCCCGCCTTGTTGTGCAGATAGTTGACCGCCGGGTGTTTCATGTCATCCGCGCCGAAGACCTTTTCGGCCTCGCGCGATTTATCGGGCGTCCATTTGTCGGAAACCGAAAGGATCGCCAAAATCACGCCCTCGGCATCGCGAAGCGCGATATCCTGCCCGACCTCCAGCGTTTCTGCAAAAACCTCTGATACATCCAGTGTAATCGGCATCGGCCAAAGGGAACCGTCGGTCAGGCGCATGTTTTCAACCACGCTGTCATAGTCTTCCTGCGCCAGGAAACCTTTGAGCGGGTTGAAGCCACCGTTCATCAACAGTTCAAGGTCGCAGATTTGACGGGCGGTCAGATCCCAGCTCGGCAGATCACCTGCCTCGTGTTTCAGCTTTTGCGCGCTGTCGTAAGATACATAAAGCTCTGGTATTGGTGTGGAATTCGGCGTCATCATGGGGTTCTCGGAACGATTTAGAGTTGTTGTTCGGGCATTTGGGGAACGTGCTACAGCAGGCCCGCGCCCAGTTCAATTGCACAATGCGCAAATCCGGCATGCATTCAGCCCGCGGTTGCCCAAAACCCCTGCCGAAAATTCAGAGTGTGTTTTCCGCCAGCCACCGTTCGGCATCCAGCGCCGCCATGCAGCCCATGCCCGCCGATGTTACCGCCTGGCGGTAGGTGTGGTCGGTCAGGTCGCCCGCAGCAAAAACACCCGGAACCGAGGTCGCCGTGGTGCCGGGGGTCACCTTCACATAGCCACCCATGTGGGTTTCAAGCTGGCCTGTCACAAGCTCGCTTGCCGGGGCGTGGCCGATGGCGACAAAGACGCCTTTGCAGGGGATTTCGCTCAACGCGCCTGTCTTGGTGTGACGCACGCGCACGCCGGTCACGCCCAATGGATCGCTGTCCCCCAGAACCTCGTCCAGTTCGTGAAACCAAAGTGGTTCGATCTTATCATTCTTCATCAAACGATCGATCAGGATTCTTTCGGCGCGCAATTCATCGCGCCGGTGGATCAACGTGACCTTGGAGGCGAAATGGGTAAGGAAGAGCGCCTCTTCCACGGCGGTATTTCCCCCGCCGATCACGACGATTTCCTGGCCGCGATAGAAAAAGCCATCGCAGGTCGCACAGGCCGAGACGCCGAAACCCTTGAACTTGTCTTCGCTCTCCAGCCCCAGCCACTTGGCGCGCGCGCCGGTCGCCAGAACCAGTGCGTCCGCCGTATAGGTATTGCCGCCATCGCTTGTCGCCGTGAAAGGACGCTTTGACAGATCAAGGTTGGCGATGTGGTCCGAGACGATCTCGGCCCCCATGGCGCTTGCGTGGCTTTCCATCCTTGTCATCAGGTCGGGGCCCTGAACCTCGGTGTCGCCCGGCCAGTTTTCGACCTCGGTCGTGGTGGTCAATTGACCGCCCGGTTCGATCCCCTGAATGAGCAGAGGGTTCAGCATGGCGCGTGACGCGTAGATGCCCGCCGTGTACCCCGCGGGGCCGGAACCAATGATCAACAGGCGGGAATGGCGGGTATCTGTCATGGCTGGCTCGTTTGTCTTGAATGGATTTGTCCGGTCTATATAGGGGCATAAACCGGGGTGCAAACCCCCGCGCGCAGGAATGTGACAACACGCCTCACAAATGCACGTCGATATCAAAAATTGCGCAACCGAGAAATATTATTGCGGATACTTGCACAAACGCGTAATGAACGCTCATCATTGACCGCGGGAACCCGAAAATGCCTGTCAGCAAACTAGATCTGATCGATCGAAAGATCCTGCGAGAGCTGCAAAACGACGGACGAATGACCAACGTTGAACTGGCCCGGCGTGTTGGCATTTCGGCCCCTCCCTGCCTGCGCCGCGTCAGGACGCTGGAAGAGAACGGTCTGATCCGCGGGTATCATGCGGACGTCAACATCCGCGATCTGGGTTTCGAGGTTCAGGTGTTTGCGATGGTGGGCCTGCACAGCCAGGCCGAGGTCGACCTGTCCGCCTTCGAAGACAGGTGCCGGAACTGGCCGCTGGTGCGGGAATGCCACATGCTCAACGGCGAGATCGATTTCATTCTGAAATGCGTGGCCCCTGACCTGTCAACATTCCAGAATTTTCTGACCGAAAGCCTGACTTCGGCGGACAACGTTGCCAGCGTCAAGACATCTTTGGTCATCCGGGTCGCCAAGGACGCCCCCGGCGTTCCCTTTGACGTTCTGGAAACACGCGCCACGGCAGAAGATTAGGTCACATACCCATTAATCATTTTGATCTGAACAACGGGGCGAGCGCGAAACGCACCCGGTTGCAGGGCAGACATTTATGCAAGATCCCTGCCAAATCGCTTGATCATTCCTACGGCCCAAAAGATTGACCCTCCGAATTGCGTTTGGGCAGGGCCGCTTCCGGGCTGAAGGCAACGTTGACGATTGCCCCGGTTCAATCCATCCCCGCACGGCCCTGCGCCTGCCCGTGGGGTGGC
>CAYXNM010000023.1:0-25898 GCA_964466385.1 uncultured Rhodobacter sp.
GAACGATTTTCCGGATAAAACCACAAAGGATCAGCCCGGACACATTCATGCCCAAACTGTCGCTCTTTGATCACGGTCCCGCCGCGCCCTGCCCGTCACCGTTCAACATGGCGGCTTATGTTCTGGCGCGTTCTGCCCTCAACCCGGACAAGACAGCGCTGGAAATCCTGTCGCGTGATCACACCGACGTCTGGACATACCGCGATCTGGAAACCGCGGTGCTTGCAACGGCCGGAGCGTTTCAGGCGCTCGGACTGGAACCCGAGGCCCGCGTCCTGTTGAGACTGGGAAACGAAATTGCATTTCCGGTTCTTTTCCTGGGCGCGGTCGCGGCGGGTCTGGTGCCTGTGCCGTTGTCCGCGCAACTGACGAATGACGAACTGACACGTCTGATCGACATGCTGCGGCCCTCACTCATTTGTATCGGCAAGGGTCTGTCCGCCCCCTCCACTGCAAACCTGCCGGAAATTCATGCCGGTCAGATCGATAAAATGTTCGGGCACCCGGCGGGGCATATGCATATGGGAGCGCCGGGGCGGATCGCGTATATTGTCATGACATCGGGCACCTCGGGCAGGCCGCAAGCGGTCTGTCACGCGCATCGCGCGGTCTGGGCGCGCCGCATGATGTGGCGTGGGTGGTACGATCTGGGCCCGTCGGACCGGCTGCTGCATGCCGGCGCGTTCAACTGGACATTTACACTTGGCACCGGGCTTTGCGATCCATGGGCGATCGGGGCAACGGCGTTGATCCCCGCGCCGGATCTTCGTCCGGTCGACCTGCGTGGGGTGCTGAAATCAAGCCGGGCCACGCTTTTTGCGGCCGCGCCGGGGGTCTTCCGACAGATGCTGAAGCCGGGCGCGCGCCTGCCCTGCCCCGATCTGCGCCATGCGCTCTCGGCCGGGGAAAAGATGCCGCACGCATTGCGCAAAAAATGGCAGCATCAAACCGGTCGCGCAGTTTATGAAGCGCTCGGCATGAGTGAAATATCGACTTTCGTGTCGCAGGCCCCGGGTCAGACACCGGCCACGGGCACGACCGGGCGCGTTCAGGAAGGGAGGCGTGTTGCCGTTCTCGACCCCGGTTCGCTGGCGCCCGTTCCCGTCGGGCAGGCCGGCGTGTTGGCGGTTTCCGACCGTGATCCGGGGCTGATGATCGGCTATTTCGAACAACCGGACGCAACCCTGCGCAAGAAATCGGGGGAATGGTTTCTGACGGGCGACACCGTTGCCATGGATGAAAACGGCGATGTGACCTATCTGGGGCGCGAAGACGACATGATGAATGCCGGGGGCTATCGCGTTTCCCCTCTGGAGGTTGAAGGCGTCATGAACAGCTATCCCGACATCACCGAATGCGCGGTGGCGGCGGTCGAGATCAAACGTGACACATTCGTGATTGCGGCGTTTTATGTTTCGGACGTAGACTTGTCCGACGAAAAGCTGAATGACCACTGTGCGCAACACCTTGCGCGTTACAAATGTCCGCGGCAATTCGTGCGCCTGAAGGACCTGCCCAAGGGCGCGAACGGCAAATTGCGGCGACGGGAACTTGCCTCGTTAACGGGAAAGAACAATGATCAAACTTGACATCATCTCTGATCCGATCTGCCCCTGGTGCGCGATCGGCAAGGCAAGACTGGATCGCGCGATGGAAGCGCGCCCGGATCACGCGTTCGAGATCGAATGGCATCCTTTCCAGCTCAACCCCGAAATGCCGCCCGAAGGGATGGACCGGCGCGAATACCTGGAAGCAAAATTCGGCGGCAGGGACCAGGCGGTGCAGTTTTATGCCCAGATCGAAAAGGCGGCACAAGACGCCGGCCTTGACGTCAATTTCGAAAAGATCGCGCGCACGCCCAGCACGCTCGACGCCCACCGTCTTATTCACTGGGCGGGGATCGAAGGTGTGCAAAGCCTGGTGGTGGCGGCGCTGTTCCGCGCCTATTTTCGCGATGGTCTGGATATTTCGGATCATGCCGTCCTGGTTGAAATCGCGGCAAAACAGGGCATGGACAAGGATGTGTTCGCCACGTTGCTGTCAAAGGACGTCGACAAGGACGGCATCCGCAAGCGTGATGCCTTTGCGCGCGAAAAAGGGGTCAGTGGGGTGCCCTGTTTCATCGTTGACAACCACTATGTCGTGCAAGGGGCGCAACCGCCGGAAATGTGGGAACGCGTGATCGACGAAATATCGCAAAAAACGGCTGAACGCTCCGCGTGAGGAAACCTGCCCTTCCCTTTGCCGAGTTCATTGCGCTGATCGCGGTCATGTTTGCGATGATTGCCTTTGGTTCGGATGCCATGCTGCCGGCGTTTCCGGAGATTGCGCGCGATCTTGAACTGAGCGACGTCAATCAGGCACAGCTTGTTATTTCGGTTTTCCTGCTGGGCACCGGACTTGGCCAGCTGTTCACCGGTCCCATGTCGGATTCCTTTGGCCGCAAACCGGTCATCCTGGGCGGACTGGCCGTTTACGCGGCCGGGTGCGTGGTCTCCATCTGGGCCGGCAGCCTTGAGATTCTGCTGCTGTCGCGTTTCGTGCAGGGTCTGGGCGTTTCCGCGCCACGGACCGCGACCATGGCGATGGTGCGCGATCTTTATGCCGGCCGGATGATGGCGCGGGTCATGTCGACAGCCATGGTCTTTTTCGTTCTCGTCCCCGCGGTCGCGCCTTTTTTGGGGCAAAGCCTGATGCAGTCCTTTGGCTGGCGCAGCATTTTTGTTGCGTTCATCGTGTTTGCCGGTTTTGGCGCAATCTGGCTGGCGGTGCGGCAACCGGAAACCCATCCGCCCGAAAAACGCCTGCCCGTCAATGTCGCGAATTATGCCGCGGCCTTGCGGGAAATCCTGCGTTCCCGGATCGTCATAACCTATACGCTGGTTCTTTCCCTAGGCTTCGCGTCGCTCTTTGCCTATCTCAGTTCCGCTCAGCAGGTTTACGTGGACGTCTTTGACAAAGGGACGAGCTTTCCGCTCTACTTCGCTGGAATCGCTCTTGTTTCCGGTGCTTCGGGAATTGTCAATGCGACGCTTGTCGTGCGTTTGGGTATGCGCAGGCTCGCGACTTTCGCCTTCGGTTCGTTATGTGTGATCACAATTCTGTTCTTGCTGATCACGCTGTACGCGGGGCTGTCACCGGACGGGTATTTCAACGTTTTCCTGATCTGGTCGGTCCTCACGTTCTTTGTTCCCGGTCTGACGTTTGGCAATCTCAACGCCCTTGCGCTGGAACCCATGGGGCATATCGCGGGCATGGTTTCGGCAATCATGGGTGCGCTCAGCACCCTGATGGGTGTCGCGATGGCGATTCCGATCGGGCTGGCGTTCAACGGCAGCATCCTGCCCCTGCTGGTCGGGTTCGTTCTGTGCAGCGGGGCGGCCTTTTTCCTGATGCTGACCAACCCCAAAGAGGATTAGGGACCGCCGGCCATTGGCCCCCTTCGGCATGTCAAGGCAATCCCTGTCCGTCCCGCGTTTCCTCAGGTCGCGACAGCCAAAACGGCCAGGTCGCGCGCGATGGCGTAAGCGCCTTTTACCTTGTCGCCTGCACGTTTCCAGTCGCGTCGCACGACGATCTTGTTGTCGCGTACTTTCGCCATGCCGCGCTGGTCGCTGATGAAGGCGACCAGACCGGCGGGATTGGCGTATTTGTCGTTGTGAAACTGAATGGTCGCGCCGCGCGGACCGCCGTCAAGGCGCGCAATGCCCGCTTTTTTGCACATGGATTTCACCCTGACGATATTCAGAAGCGTGTTGACTTCGCGCGGCAGCTTGCCGAAACGATCGATGAGTTCCGCGGCAAAACCCTCCAACTCCACCTTTTCGCCAAGACCGGACAAGCGCCGGTACAGCCCCAGACGCACGTCGAGATCCGGAACATAATCCGCCGGGATCAAGACCGGCACGCCCAGATTGATCTGTGGCGCCCATGTTTCGTCGGCTTCCGACAGGCCTTCCATTTCACCGGCCTTCATCTTGGCAATCGCCTCTTCCAGCATGGACTGGTAAAGCTCGTACCCGACTTCGCGCACCTGACCCGATTGCGCATCCCCCAGAATGTTTCCGGCACCGCGAATGTCCAGATCCTGACTGGCCAGCGTGAACCCCGCCCCCAGACTGTCAAGCGAGCCGAGAACCCGAAGCCGCTTTTCCGCACCCGCGCTGAGCCGGGTCAGGGGTTTGGTCGTGAGATAGGCGTAGGCGCGGGTCTTGCTGCGCCCCACACGCCCCCGGATCTGATAGAGCTGCGCCAGTCCGAACATGTCGGCGCGGTGGATGACCATGGTGTTCGCGGTTGGAATGTCAAGACCGCTCTCCACGATCGTGGTTGCCAGCAGCACGTCGAATTTTCCGTCGTAAAACGCGTTCATGCGCGCATCAAGCTCGCCCGCCGCAAGTTGCCCATGGGCGGTCACGAAGCTGAGTTCGGGCAGTTGCTCGCTCAGGAAATCCTCGATTTCGCGCAGGTTGGAAATGCGCGGAACGACATAAAAGGACTGCCCGCCGCGATAATGTTCGCGCAGCAAAGCTTCGCGGATCGTCACCCCGTCAAAGGCGCTGACATAGGTGCGGATCGCCAGCCGGTCGACCGGAGGCGTGCCGATGATCGACAGATCGCGGACACCCGAAAGCGACAATTGCAGCGTTCGCGGGATCGGCGTCGCCGTCAGCGTCAGAACGTGAACGTCGCTGCGCAATTGTTTCAGCCGTTCCTTGTGCGTCACCCCGAATTTCTGTTCTTCGTCGATGACGATCAGCCCCAGATCATGAAACTTCACCTGACTTGCCAGCACCGCGTGGGTTCCCACGACGATATCCACGGAACCTTTGGCAAGCCCTTCGCGGGTTTCACCCGCCGCTTTTGCGCCGACAAACCGCGACAGCGTGCGCACGGTGATCGGAAGGCCGCGAAAGCGTTCCTCGAACGACTTGAAATGCTGGCGGGCAAGCAGGGTTGTCGGCGCAACGACGGCCACCTGCTTGCCGCTCATGACCGCGACAAAGACGGCGCGCAGGGCCACTTCGGTCTTGCCGAAACCCACGTCTCCGCAAATCAGGCGATCCATGGGGCGACCCGATGCGATGTCGCTGAGGACATCCTCGATCGCGCCCAGCTGATCGTCAGTTTCCGTATAGTTGAAGCGCGCGCAAAAGGCGTCATATTCGCTTGGTGGCACCTCCATGACGGGGGCGGACCGCAGGGCGCGCTCGGCCGCGATTCTTATCAGGCGATCCGCCATTTCGCGGATGCGCTCACGCAGTTTGGCCTTCTTGGCCTGCCACGCCCCCCCGCCAAGCCGATCCAGCAGGCCCTCTTCATGCCCATAGCGCGACAGCAGTTCGATGTTTTCAACGGGCAAAAACAGCCGATCGCCGCCGGCATATTCCAGCGCGATGCATTCATGGGGCGCACCGGCCGCGGTAATCGTTTCAAGCCCGCGATACCGCCCGATCCCATGGTCCACATGTACGATCAGATCCCCGGGCGAAAGGCTGGTCGCTTCGGTCAGGAAATTCTCGGCGCGGCGCTTGCGCGAAGGCGCGCGGACCAGCCGTTCGCCCAGAATGTCCTGTTCGGCAATCACCGTCAGTCCGGGTGCGTCAAACCCGTGTTCCAGCGGCCAGACGCTGAAGAAAAGCCCTCCCTTGCCGGTGGGAATATCCTGAAACCCGGAAATCTCGACCCCGTCTTTCGTGCCGCTGTCCGCCAGAAGATGTTGCAAGCGTTCGCGCGCACCCGGTGAATACGCCGCCAGAACGACTTGGCCGTTCGCGCGTTTGGCATTGATATGGTCGGTTAACGCACCAAAAAGACTGATGGTTTCCATCTGACGCTCGGGCGCGAAATTGCGCCCGATCCGCCCGGACATGTCGATGACGCCTGCGCCCGTCGCCTGGGGCAGCGCGACGAACTGCAAACAGCGGCGCGCGCGAAGTGCGTGGTGAAAGGCTTCGTCGTTCAGATAAAGCAGATCTGGCGGACACGGTTTGTAGACTGAATCAAGCCTGCTCCTCTTTTCCAGCGCATCCTGACGGTTTTCGTACTGATCGCGAATATAGTCCCAGCGTTCGCGCCGCAGCGCGTCCGTCTGCTCGTCAAAACAAACGGTGGCATCGGGCAGCGCGTCAAACAGGGTTTCCATCCTGTCGTGAAAAAACGGCGCCCAGTGTTCGGCCCCCTGATGTTTGCGCCCAGCACTGATCGCTTCGTAAAGCGGATCGTCCGTGCCCGCCGCGCCGAACTCATGGCGATAATTCTGACGAAATCGCCGGATCGAGACGTCGTCCAGAATGATTTCGCCCATGGGGGCCAGTTCCACCCGGTCAAGCTTTTCAACCGTGCGCTGGCTCTCGGGATCGAACCGGCGCGCGCCGTCAAGGACATCGCCGAAAAGATCAAGCCTGACCGGTCCGCTGTCGCCGGGGGGGAAAACATCGATCAGCCCGCCCCGAATGGCAAAGTCGCCCGGTTCCATCACGGTCGGGGATTGATTGAAGCCCATGCGTCCGAGGAACCCGCGCAATTCCGCCTGGTCGATCTGTTTGCCGACGGTCGCAATGAAGCTGGACCCTGCAAGAACCTCGCGCGCGGGAACCCGCTGGGTCGCGGCATTGATGGTGCTCAGCAGCACGCATTTGCCACGCATACCTTGCGCAAATGTCGCCAGCGTTGCCATGCGCGTGGCCGAAACATCGTTGTTTGGTGAAATCCGGTCATAGGGCAGGCAATCCCACGCCGGAAAGCGGAATACCGGCAGGGAGGGGGAGAAAAACGCCAGCGCGCGCGCCATCTCTTCCAGGCGCCGGTCATCGCGCGCGATAAAGATGACGGGGCCGTCCTGCGCGTCGGCCTCGGCGGCGACGAGCTTGCCGTCAAACCCCTCCGGGGCGCCGCTGACGGTCGTCAGGACGGGGGTTTCAGGGTCATTCATGGACGCCCTTAAAGCACGGTTGCGCTGAGATTGTGCCACATGCCCCAAAAGGCCGTGATGAAGATCGAAACAAGCCCGATCACCTGATTGAAGAACCGTTGGCGCGCCAGACGCGACCGCAGGTGATGGCCTCTGGGATCTTCGGCGGCGATATGTCTTGCATAGCGCACCGACAGCATTGCAACCAGCGTCATCGGCCCGGTGATCAGGAAAACGGCCTGCGCGATCTCGATCGTGTACCAAAACCCCAGAATGACAAGGATCGACAGGAAGAAGAAGGACAACCCAACCACCCAGGAGCCGGAGACATCCATGATATGGACAAGGCGATCGGCGTTGATTCGCGTCAGCATCTCCAGATCGTCCTGTGCGGGGCCGGTTTCGGCCCGGCGCGCGCGCGTGACCATGTCAAAGGGCACCCCGAGCGTCCAGTGCGCGGTGGTGGACCACACGACGGCAACCACGATCCAGTACCAGACCGACGTGAACGACCGCATGTCGATGACTTCAATTACACCTGTATACCAATCCAAGGTGATACCCTTATGTTTTCGGCATTTCGTTCCAGATTACCGTTTGTGACCTGAAATTCCAGTTCAAAACCGTTCGGTTCTTGTCATTTCCGCCCGCACTGTGGCAAGTAAACCGGAAACCATGAGAAGGACAAGCACATGCGTCCTCATATCGCACAATTTCCCGCAGCCCGGTCCCGGAGGTTGCGCCGAACGACGGCTCTTCGTGATCTTGTCCGGGAAAACACCCTGTCGGTTTCCGATCTGATCTGGCCGATGTTCATCCGCGCGGGTGAAAACCTGCGAGAACCCGTCGCCTCGATGCCGGGGGTGGAGCGCGTGAGCATCGACAATGCCGTTCAGGCCGCGCGCGAAGCACGGCGACTGGGCATTCCCGTCATCGCGCTGTTTCCGTATACGGATGAGACGCTCAAGACGCCGGACTGCGCCGAAGCATGGAACCCCGACAACCTGGTCAACCGCGCGACCCGCGCCATCAAGGAGGCCGTGCCCGAGGTCGCCGTCATGCTTGATGTCGCCCTTGATCCTTACAATTCCGACGGCCATGACGGTCTGGTCGTGGACGGGATCATTCAGAACGACGAAACGCTGGAGGCGCTGGAGCGTCAGGCGCTGGCCGAAGCGGAAAGTGGCGCCGACATTCTGGGCCCGTCGGACATGATGGACGGCCGGATCGGTCATCTCCGGCAGGCGCTGGAAAACAACGCGTTTCAATCCACCGCGATCATGTCCTATTCGGCCAAATACGCCTCGGCCTTTTACGGGCCGTTTCGCGATGCGGTCGGGGCATCGGGAGCGCTCAAGGGGGACAAGAAGACCTATCAGATGGACAGCGGCAATACGGATGAAGCGCTGCGCGAAGTCGCCCGCGATATTGCCGAAGGTGCGGATATGGTGATGGTCAAACCCGGCATGCCCTATCTTGACGTTTGCCAGCGCGTGAAAGCGGAATTCGGGGTGCCGACCTATGCCTATCAGGTCTCCGGCGAATACGCGATGATCGCCGCGGCCGGCCAAAACGGCTGGCTGGATCTGGAAAAAACCATGATGGAAAGCCTGCTGGCCTTCAAGCGCGCGGGATGTGATGGAATCCTGACATATTTCGCCCCGAAGGTGGCCGCAATCCTGAACGCCTGAAGGCGCTGAACACCAAAGGCGGGACTTTGCCGATCGCGTTTGATCCGCGTGACATGGCAGGTTTATTCGCCTATACCTGTGGTCGATCCGGCACGAAAGACCGGGACAGAGCAGAATTGGGGGCACGAACATGCAATCATGGACAAGACGGGCGTTGTTGATCGGCGGAGCAAGCACGCTTGCAGCCTGCGGCAACGGTATCGGCAACTCGCGCGGGGGCAGGATCGACTATCGCGTCGAGCTTGCCCTGGAACAGATGTATTCTGAAATACCCGGCGCCAGCGATCTGGCGCAGCGCGCGGCGGGAATGCTGATCATGCCAACGATCACCAAAGCGGGTTTCGGCTTTGGCGGGGCGTATGGCGAGGGGGCATTGCTGATCGGTGGCGCACCGGTCGATTACTATTCGATCGCACAGGGAAGCTATGGATTCCAGCTGGGTGTCCAGCAATTCGCCCATGCGATCTTTTTCATGAACGAAAAGGCGCTGTCGGATTTCCGCTCCTCGGGCGGATGGCAGATCGGCGCCGATGCGGAATACGTCTTCAAGGATCAGGGCGATACCGTCAGCATCGACACGACCCAGTTGAGGTCGCCGGTGGTCGCGGTCATCTTCGGGCGGGCCGGTCTCATTGTCGGGGCCACCCTTGAGGGGACGAAATACACGCGCGTTCTGCGCTGAAGCAGAACCGCGGACGGTAGTCATGGCAACCACTTTCAGATGGCTCTTGCGCCTCTTTGTGTTGCTTTCGGCCCTGTCGATTGCAGCCCTCGGTCTGGCCTATTATCTGGCGGCGCGGTCCCTGCCCGATTACGGGCAGGATTTTTCCGTCAGGGGTGTTCTTGGTCCGGTCGAGATTGTCCGGGACAATAACGCGGTTCCCCATATCTTCGCGGAGCGGGACCGGGACGTTTTCTTCGGGTTGGGGTTTGCCCACGCACAGGATCGTCTTTGGCAAATGACGATGCTGCGCCGCACCGCCGAGGGGCGCCTTTCCGAACTGTTCGGCGAACGCACGCTTGAGATCGACGATTTTCTGCGGCGGCTCGATCTGCATGGTCTTTCTGAACAATCTTTCCAGTATCAGGGAAAGGCCACGAAAACAGCGCTTGAGGCGTATGCCGCCGGTGTCAATGCGTGGATCGAAACCGTGCGCGAACAAGCCCTGGGTCGCGGCGCCCCGGAATTCTTCGTGTTTGGACAAAAGAAGATACGGCCCTGGACACCGGCGGACAGTCTTTCGATCCTGCGCGTCATGGCGCTTGACCTGAGCGGTCACATGTCCGCCGAAGTCCGTAGGGCACAGGCGGCGCTGGTTCTCAGCCCCGAACGATTGCTTGACATCCTGCCCGATGCGCCGGGTCCGGGCGGGGTTGCTTTGCCGGATTACGGCAGTCTCTTTGACGGACAACCCCGGTTTGCGGCCCTTGCCCCGCCAACCGCGCGCGATCCCCTGGATCCGGTGCCAACGATGCCCTTTGCCGGTGCGTCCAACGCCTGGGCGGCCGCGCCGTCGCGGTCCGCTTCGCAAAGCACACTTCTGGCCAACGACCCGCATCTTGGTTTTACTGCGCCCACGATCTGGATGCTGGCGCGGCTTCAGCTATCCACGGGCGATGTCATCGGGGCCACGATCCCGGGCATGCCGCTCGTGCTTTCGGGGCGCAGCACGCATATCGCCTGGGGGGTCACGTCGTCGTATCTTGACGATCAGGATGTCCATATCGAGAAGCTGAACCCGGACAACCCGGCCGAATACCTGACACCGGACGGCTATGTGCCCTTTGAAACGCGCGATGTGGTCATCAATGTTCGGGGTGCGGATCCGGTCACGCGCCGCCTGCAAAGTACCCAGAACGGCCCGGTCATTCCCGGGGTGCGTTATGATCTGGAAAGCGTCACACCCAAAGGGAACGTCGCTTCGCTTTCATGGACGGCGCTCGCGCCGGACGACCGCTCGATGACAGCGGCCCTTCGCCTGATGGGGGCCCAGGACGTCATGCAGGCGATCGAGGCCGGGCGGGATTTCAGGGCACCGTCGCAGAACCTGATGATCATCGACCAGTCATCGATCGCCTTTCAGATGATCGGCAAAATGCCCAACCGGCAAGCCCGCCACCAAAGCAAAGGGCGTCTGCCGACCCCCGGCTGGCGGGCCGAGAACCGATGGCTGGGCACCCTGCCTTACGAAAACAATCCCCGCAGCATCAATCCTGCCAGCGGCATTCTGGCCAATACCAACAACAAGACCGTTGACCGCCCCTTTCCGAACCATGTTTCCTATGTCTGGGGGGATACGCAGCGCATCGAGCGGCTGCAAAAGCTGCTGGGCAGCCGCGAGGTGCACACCCGCGCCAGTTTCATGGATGCGCAGTTGGACAGTATCTCGTTTTCGGCGCGTTCGCTCCTGCCGCTGATCGCGCGGGATTTGTGGTTTGCCACGGATACGCCGAAACCGGGGTCCCCTGAATCCCTGCGCCAGACGGCCCTTTCGCTGCTGGCCGAATGGAATGGCGAGATGAACGAACACCTGCCGGAACCACTCATCTATGCCGCGTGGATGCGCGCCTTGCAAAAACGTCTCATCCAGGATGAACTGGGGCCGCTTGCCGGGAGATTCACCCATCCCGACCCCGTGTTTCTTGAACGTGTCTATCGCGACGTCGATGGTGCGGGGGTCTGGTGCGATATCGTGCAGTCCTCTCAGCGCGAAGACTGCACGCAAATGGCGCGGGTGGCGCTGGACACGGCCCTTTTGCAATTGGTGCGAAGCCTGGGCCCGCATATCGAAAGCTGGCGTTGGGGAGATGTGCATCAGGCCATGCAGGACCATCAGGTTTTGGGGAAAATCCCGCTGCTTTCATGGCTGGTCAACATTCGCCAGTCCACATCCGGCGGGGACAATACCCTGATGCGCGGAAAAACACGCGGCGAAGGGAACAATCCTTTCGCCAATGTTCACGGGGCGGGGTATCGCGGCATTTATGATTTTGCCGATCCGGACAGCTCGGTCTTTGTCATCTCCACAGGGCAGAGCGGTCATTTTCTGTCCCGTCACTACGACGATCTGGCGCAGATCTGGCGTCGTGGGGACTATGTTCCCATGTCGCTCGATCCGGCATTGGCGCGCGCGGCGGCGCAGGGCGTTTCCCGTCTGACACCGCGCCGCTGAAGGCGCCGGGGCTATAGCTTTTTGAATTGACTGGCCTGTTTGCGCGTCCATGTCACGTTCACGGCAAACCCGCTTTCGGTCTGCTTTTCGGATGTGATCACGTTTTGCTCAAAAAGCCAGGCGCGTTTGCGGCCCTCTTCAAAACCCAAGGCCAGTCGGGTCGGGAAAACGGGTTCGGCCAGTGCGGCGTCAAGGCCCGCGCAAAACGCCTCCATCCCCTGCCCCGTCAGGGCCGAGGTCACGAACACGGTTTTGCCGCCCCCCTTGATATCCTTTAGTGTTTCCAACTGCTCCGGCGTGGCCCGGTCAACCTTGTTCAGAACGGAAAGCATCCCCGAACTCTGATCATCGGAAATGCCAAGATCGCCCAGTATCTCGACAACATCCGCGGCCTGTCCGGTCGATAAGGGATGCGAAATATCGCGCACGTGAACGATCAGATCCGCGTCCAGTACCTCCTCCAGCGTGGCGCGGAAGGCGGCGATAAGCTGGGTCGGAAGATCGGAAATGAACCCGACCGTGTCCGAGAGGATGATCTCGCGCCCCGAGGGCAGTTTCAGCCCCCGCATCGTGGGGTCGAGCGTGGCGAACAGCATGTCTTTCGCCATCACGTCGGCACCCGTCAGGCGATTGAAAACAGTCGATTTCCCCGCGTTCGTGTACCCGACGAGCGCAACGATCGGATAGGGAACCTTCTTGCGCGAGGCCCGATGCAGGCTGCGGGTTTTCACCACCTTTTCCAACTGGCGTTTCAGTCGGACGATGGCGGTGTCAATCGCGCGCCGGTCGGCCTCGATCTGGGTTTCCCCGGCACCGCCCACAAAAGACAGCCCGCCCCGCTGGCGTTCCAGATGGGTCCAGCTTCGCACAAGGCGTGACCGCTGATAGCCAAGTGCGGCCAGATCAACCTGCAAGACCCCTTCACGCGTGGCCGCGCGGTCCCCGAAAATCTCAAGAATAAGCCCCGTTCGATCGAGGATCCTGGCCTGCCAGCGCCGTTCGAGGTTGCGTTGCTGAACCGGGCTGACGGGGCCGTCGATGATGACCAGACCGATGTCGAGCGATTTGATCTGTTCCGCCAACGCGTCGACCTTGCCTTTGCCGAACAACAGACCCGCGCGCACCTGCTTGAGGCGCACGACCTTTTGTGCGACCACCTCCAGCGACAGGGCCCGGGCCAGCGACACGGCCTCTTCCAGCGCGTTTTCCGCAAGGCGGCGCGATGTCTGTCTTACAAGGTCAGGGTGAAGAACAAGGCTACGCAATCCCGCTCTCCGATGGCAGCGTCACGTTCCGTCGTCACCTTCATAAAGGCTCACGGGTTGCGAGGGCATGATCGTTGATATCGCGCTCTTGTAGACCAGTTGCGATTGTCCGTCGCGGCGCAACAGGACGCAAAACGAGTCAAACCACGTGATCACACCTTGCAGTTTCACCCCGTTGATCAGGAATATGGTCACGGAAATCTTGGATTTTCGTACACTGTTCAGAAACGCATCCTGCAGGTTCTGTTTGTCGGCAGCCATTTTTTTCAGCCTTCAGTTTTGTTCATGCGCCCGGAAGATCCGGGTGCTTTTTTTGTTATGCGTGGAATATGGAGGCGAAATCGCCTGATTTCCAGTCGAAATACCGTGATTTTGCGCGATTTCGGTCGGTTTTTGCTATGAGCGCCAGAATTCGGGGTTGAGGAGCGCAACGATCGCCAGCGTTTCCAGACGCCCAAGGACCATGGCCGCGCCAAGAACCGCCCGCCCCCAATCGTTCAGGACCGTATAGCTGCCACCGGTTTCAAGAACCGCACCGGCAAGCGGGCCGGTGGTTGAAAGAGCGGCAACACCAAAGGCAAGCGACTGGTCAAAATCCAGCCCCGTCAGTGTCAGCGCCAAGAGGACCACCGCGATCGAGATCGCAAACAGCATGAAGAAGAGCCAGGCGATATGCGCCCCTTCGCGCCGGATTCTGCGCGCCGCTCCGCCCGCCCCGCCGATGGAAGACGGAAAAGTCAGTTTCTGCAATTCCCGCGCGCCGTGCTTGTAAAGAGCGTAGACCCGCAAAAGCTTGATCCCTCCGGCGGTGGTGGCGACCCCGCCGCCCATGCCGGCCAGTCCGACCAGCAGTATTCCCGGCGCATGCAGACCCGACCAGTCGCGCGCCGCACTCCAGTAACTGCTTTCAAATCCGGTCGTCGTGAGGAAGGACATGACCGTGAACATGCTGCCCCAGAGCGCGCGAAAGGCAGCCGTGACGTTCCCTTGCGCGTTGACCTCGAACGCGCCGAACCAGTGGCGCAGAAACAATAAGACCGGCAGGATGGAAAGCAGCCCCAGAGTCAGACGAAACTCGTAATCCCGGGCGATCGTTTTCCATCCCGGCAGGCCCTTTTCAAAGGAGAATGTCACGCGCGACACCGCAAAAAACATGAAGAAGAAGACCAGAACTTCGCCGCGCAACCCCGCGCCATCGCCCCCCAGCCCCCCGTTTCCGCTGATGCCGCTGGTTGAAATTGTCGACATTGCGTGGATGGTGGCGGCGAAGGTGCGTTCTCCACTGGCAAGCAGACCGACCGCAAGAACAACCGTAATGGCAAGGTAGACCGGAAAGATCAGGCGCGTGAACCGCACGAGGCGTTCGGAGATATCGGTTGGTTTGAATTGCGCGAACGCATGGGCCGACCGGGACGCAGGTCGCGCGTAGACCTCGAACCCGCCGAGATTGAGCGGAGCCATGATCGCGACCGCGCTGAGAAGAACCAGGAACCCGCCAAGCCAGGCCACCAGCGCGCGCCACAGGTGAACAGGTTCGCTCAGACGCGACGGTTCGTCAAAAAGTGTCGCCCCCGTGGTTGTCAGGCTGGACAGCATCTCGAAATACAGTTCGAAAAAACTGGCATCCGGCACCAGAAAAATCAGCGGGTAAGCCAGGATCAGAGGCAGTAGAAAAAGGGCCGCCAAGAGCGACACGAGATAGCTGCGCGCGGTATTGCGCGGGCGATAATTGACGCTGGCAACGGCGACCAGGGCCGACAGCACGAAAAACAAAAGGCCGCATTCCAGGAACACGTGGGCGGTGTGGATTTCGCCCAACCGGAATGCCAGCCCCATGGGCGCAAGCATCGCAACCGATGCGATCCCGGTCAGGATGATCGGGAATGGCAACCGGAGGATGATGCGTTTCATTGCGATCAGAAAAAGTCGATATTGACCTGAAGCAACCGTTCCACTTCAGGGATATCTGCGGCCATGCAGAAAAGCGCGATGACGTCGCCTTCTTCGATCTTCGTTGATGCCGTGGGGCGCACGACCTCGTTGCCTTTCTTGATTGCGCCGACCAGGACGCCTTCGGGGAACTCGATATCACGGATCATCTGGTCGGAAATGGGCGACGGGGCCAGAACCTGGGCCTCGATCACTTCGGCTTCGGCGTCCCCGATGGAGTAAACCTCGCGCACGCGGCCATGGCGGATGTGGCGCAGGATCGAGGACACGGTCGTCGTCCGCGGATTGATGAAGGCATCGATCCCAAGCGGGGTCATGAGCGAGCTTAGCGTCGGGTCGTTGACCAGTGCGATCGACATCGGGCAGCCGGCCGCCTTGGCGCGGGTTGCGGCCAGCAGGTTGGTCTTGTCGTCATGGGTCACGGCAAGAACCGCATCCGCCTTGTCGATATTGGCCTCCGACAAAAGCTCCATGTCCATGCCGTCGCCGTGCAGAACGATCGTCCTTTCCAGCGCGTCGGCGGCCCTTTCCGCCGTTTCGCGGTTTTTTTCGATGACCTTGGCACGGATACGGTCGGTGCGTTCCTCGAGACTCCGGGCCACCGCCAGACCGACATTTCCCCCGCCGATGATGATGACGCGTTCGCGCTTCTTGGCGGATTTTCCGAAAATCTCCAGCGTCCGGCCCAGGTCCTCGGTATGGGTGAAGATATAGATCTGATCACCGGCAAACAGCTGATCCCCCGGCTCCGGTGCGAAGAGAACCCCCTCGCGCCTGACGCCCACAACGATGGCACGCAGGGTGGAAAACAGTTCGGACAACTGGCGCAGCGGGGTGTTGAGAACGGCGCAGCTGTCGTCGAGTGCGACGCCGATCAGTTGGGCCTTGCCGTCCAGAAAAAGCTCGGTATCAAACGTCGCCGGGGCCTGAAGGCGCTGAATCGCGGCTTCGGCGACCTCTCTTTCGGGCGAGATGACCACATCGATCGGCATATGATCGCGCCGGTAAAGATCGGAATAGATGGCATCAAGGTAGCTTTGCGCGCGCAACCGCGCAATTTTTCGGGGAACCGAAAAGACCGAGTGCGCGACCTGGCACGTCACCATGTTGACCTCGTCGGAAAACGTCGCCGCAATGATCATGTCCGCATCACGCGCTCCGGCGCGCTCCAGGATGTCGGGATAGGACGCAAACCCCGTGATCCCCCCGACGTCAAGCGAATCCGTCGCCCGCCTGACCAGTTCGGGATTCTTGTCAACGACCGTCACGTCGTTCTTTTCCGAGGAAAGATGCCGCGCGATCTGCCAGCCAACCTGGCCTGCGCCGCAAATGATGACCTTCATTGGGGTCTCCCAAAGGTTTCCGGGGCCCTATTTCCCAAATATGCGGGTCTGCGTCAATTGCCGATCACGCGCCGGTTTCCTCCTCGTTGATCTCGGCCACGCGCGCGCCCGACTTTGAGGATGTCACCACGTTCAGTGATTTCAGTTTCCGGTGCAGCGCCGAACGCTCCATCCCCACGAAACTGGCCGTTCTGGAGATATTTCCCCCAAACCTGTTGATCTGCGTCATCAGGTATTCGCGTTCGAACATTTCGCGCGCTTCGCGCAAAGGCAGGGTCGCGAGGCTGCTGGACAGGCCAAATCCGCCGTCATCGCCCGGCCCATTATCCTTGTCGGGCAGTTCCTTGGCCTCGATCCGGCCGCTGTCAGGCCCAAGGATCAATACGCGCTCGATGACATTCTTGAGCTGGCGCACATTTCCGGGCCAGCGCATGGTTTGCAGGAGCGCTTCGGAATCCTCGGTCAGTTGGCGCAGCGGCAGACCCTGCCCCTTGTTGAGCTCCCCGATGAAAAATTCTGTCAGTTCGGGAATATCCTCGCGCCGGGTTTCCAGCGACGGGACGGAAATCGGGACCACATTCAATCGGTGATACAATTCCTCGCGAAATTTTCCGCTGGCTATTTCATCCAGCAAGTTCTTGTTCGTGGAGGAAATAACCCGCAAATCGACACGCACTTTGTCAGCCCCGCCAACCCGTTGGAACTGCTGGTCAACAAGCACGCGCAATATCTTGGATTGGGTTCCAAGCGGCATGTCGGCGATTTCGTCGAAAAACAGAATGCCTCCGTGGGCCTGTTCAAGCAAACCCGGTTCGTGCCCGCGTTCCTGGGATTCGCGGCCAAACAGGACATCTTCCATCCTTTCCGGCTCGATCGAAGCGGAGTTCACCGTCACAAACGGGTTCGTGGCGCGCTCGGAATTTGCGTGGATATAGCGCGCGGCGACTTCCTTGCCGCTGCCCGCCGGTCCCGTCAACATGATCCGGCCGTTTGTCTTTGTGACCTTGTCGAGCTGCGATTTCAATGCCTTGAAGGCCGGACTTGACCCAACCATGACCGAGGACGTTGCATCCGACAACTTCAGGCTGGCGTTTTCACGCCGCAACCGCGAAGCCTCCATCGCGCGACTGATCACGACCATCAACTGATCGATATTGAAAGGCTTTTCGATAAAGTCATAAGCACCCTGCTTGACCGCGGCCACGGCAATTTCGATGTTTCCGTGCCCCGAGATGATCACAACCGGAATGTCGGGATTGTCGCGCCGCGTGGTTTTCAGGATATCGATGCCGTCCATCCGGCTGTCCTTGAGCCAGATATCGAGAATGATCAGGTCTGGTGCCGCGTCGTTGATTTCCTTCATGCAATTGTCTGAATCGCCCGCCATCCGCGTGGTGTACCCTTCGTCCACAAGAATGTCCGAGATCAGTTCGCGAATGTCGCGCTCGTCGTCTACTACCAGTATGTCGCCCATATCTTTTCCTCGATCCGCCTGGTCAGGCCACTTTCATTTTGTTTGAATTGGGTTTCGTCAGCGACGTCTGGGGCAGCACGATTTTCGCGGTTGCGCCGGCGTGCGTGTTGCCCCTGAATGCGGCGGCATCGAGCAATTCCAGCGAGCCTCCGTGTTCTTCGATGATTTTCTTGACGATGGACAGACCAAGCCCCGTACCCTTTTCGCGGTTTGTCACGTAAGGCTCGAACAAACGCGCGCGGTTTTCGGGCAGGCCGATGCCATTATCCGAAATAGAGATCGTCGTGTCAGCGTCCAGATGCGTCACAAGAATTTGGATTTCCGGTGCGTAGTCTTCAGGTAGGTTTTCGGTTTTCTCCAAACTTTCAATGGCTTCACCGGCGTTCTTAATCAGGTTGATAAGCGCCTGCGAAATCATCGTCGCGTCGATAATGCCCCAAATCCGTTCGTGATCACACGAAAGCGAAAGTTTGATATTCGCCAGGGCGTTGTCCTGCAGAACGACCGCGTCCCGGATCAGTTTCACCAGATCGTTCTGGCGGCGTTCCGGTTCGGGCATACGCGCGAATTTCGAGAACTCGTCCACGATCCGCCGCAGATCAGAGGTTTGACGCACGATCACGTCGGTATATTGCTCCAACGCCTCGACATCGACACCCGGCACGCGCGAAAACTTGCGTTTGAGGCGTTCCGCAGAAAGCTGAATCGGTGTCAGCGGGTTCTTGATTTCATGGGCGATCCGGCGCGCGACATCCCCCCATGCGGCCATGCGCTGCGCGGACAACAGATCGGTTACATCATCAAACGTCACGACGAAACCTTCCAGCCGGTCGCGATCATTCTGACGTGTCGCGATGCGCACCAGCAAGGTTTCGCCGCTTCCGGCGCGGGTGATCTGAACCTCCTCCTGCGCCACATGCCCGCGGCCTTCGGTCAGTTCCTGAAACAGATAGGCAAATTCCGGCACCGTGTCCTTGAGCGGTCGCCCGATGTCGCGATCCTCGATCAATCCCAGCATGCGCGCCGCTGCCGCGTTCATGACCTCGATCCCGCCCTTGGGGCCAAGGCCGATCACCCCGGTTGTCACGCCGCTCAGGACACTGTCGAACAACCGGCGGCGTTGCTCGGTCTGCCGGTTGGTGGCCACCAGCGTGTCCCGTTGGGTCTTGAGCTGCTTGGTCATCAGGTTGAAAACCCGGCTGAGCATGGCGATTTCGTCGTCGCCTTCCTCCTCCTGCACGCGCACGTTGAAATCCCCCGACCCGACACGCTGGACCGCTCCTGCAAGACGCCCGACCGGGCGGGAAAGACGCTCGGCGAACCACAGCCCCAGCCAGATTGCCGCCAGAATGACGATCACCGCGAACCCCAGGTAAATAAGGCCGAATTCAAACAACAACCGTCCGCGGTCGCTTTCCAGTTGCTGGTAGAGCGCCACGGTTTCCCTTGTTTCGTCCAGCAGGCCGAGGATATCTCCATCCACTTCGCGCGAAACGTAAAGGTATCGGTTGGCGAACGCCTTGAGTGCGATCAGAGCCCGGAATTCATTGTTCGGCCAATCCTGGATGACCACCGTTTCCCCCCCGGCGGCGCGGTCGATATTGGCCTGACCGGGGTCCTCGAAATCAAAAAGGTAACTGCGCTCGCCGCGTGATATCAGCGCGGCTTTCCCGTCGATGATGAACGCTTCGCGCAGCCCGCGCTGAATCTGCTGCTGGCCCTGCGTCAGCAATTGCCGCAAATCCCCCTCGTTCAAGAGCGGCGACCGGCGCTTGGCCTGGCTGAGAAAGGCCGCAAGCGCCTCGGCATCGCGCGTCAGCCCGGTCCGGTGTTCCTGTTCATAGGCCTGTGCCGCTTCGAGCGAATTGCCGACGACCTGCCGCACCCTGTCCGAAAACCAGCCCTCAAGACCGAAATTGAGTGTGAATGTCGCAAACACCGCGACAAGAACCGTGGGGATCAGCGCGATGATCGCAAAAACCCCGGTCAGCCGAAGATGCAGCCGTGATCCCGCCGATTTCGCGCGCCGCGCCGCGACCATTCGCACAACGCGCTGCAACAGGAGCGCCGAGACCATGAGGACATAGACAAGGTCGGCCAGCAGAACATAGCGAAGCCCGTGCGAGGATGTCCCCTGTTCAAAGAACCCAAGTGCTGCAAACGTGAGCCCTGCCAGCACCGGCCCCAGGACAACGAGGCCAAGTGTTGCCAGATTCCGGACCCGGCGTTGCTTGCGGAACCGGTTGAGCGATTCCCATGTCGAGCCGAGAGCCAAGCCTTTCACAACACGCACCTGTCGGTTGTGGCACCAGTGGTGCCGGAAATACGCAGCCCCCGCAAATTCGCGCGGAATATGTCACATTTGGGCAATCGAGGCACGCAAACTCTCACAAAATCCACACAAACTGTGGTATTCTTACATCAATTTGCGTCCGCGAGTCACGTGAATTTCGAGTTCATTTATCTTTTTTCTGAGCGTATTGCGGTTGATTCCCAGTAATTCAGCGCATTTCGCCTGATTTCCATGCGTTGCATCCAGCGCGATTTCGATCAGCGGGACCTCCATTTCCTGAAGGATTCGCCCATAAAGCCCGGCCGGGGGCAGCGAATCTCCATGAAAATCGAAATACCGTTGGAGGTGGGTGAGGATGGACTGCGACAGTTTCTCGTTTTCCGGGGCCGTGATCGTCCCGGCGCTGGCGGCAAGGGTGCCGATGGACGCGGCCACGTCTTCGACGCCTATGGTTTCCTCGGCCGAGGTCACGATCAGGCGGCGGATCGTGTTTTCAAGCTGGCGCACGTTGCCGGGCCAGGCGTAGCGGCGCATGAGCTCGATCGCGTCGTCCTGAAACTGTTTTGGCGCTTCGTCCCCGACGCTGTGGCGATCCAGAAAATGGACACACAAGAGCGCCACGTCGTCGATCCGCGCACGCAGCGGCGGCACGTCCAGCGAAACGGTCGAAATGCGATAGAAGAGATCTCCGCGAAACCGGCCCTCGGCCACGGATTTCGCAAGATCGACCTGGGTCGTGGCCAGCAGACGCGGGCCATCCTGTCCAAACTGGTCCAGTATTCGGGCCAGCCTGCCCTGCGCCGGCAGCGAAAGATCCCCTATTTCGTCAAGAACCACCGATCCCGCGCGGCTGCGCGACAGGAGTTTATGGGCAAAATCCGCGTCCTCAAGCTCGCCCGCCGTAGCAACGGCGAACGCACAGGACGCGCGGTCGCTGAAATCGTGGACCGTGCGCGCGATCAGTGATTTCCCGGTTCCGTTTTCACCGGTGATCACAACCGGCATGTCGGTTTGCAGAATGCGCGCAACCACGCGATAAATCTCCTGCATGCGCGGAGTACGCCCCACAAGCGGCAGTTCTTCGGGTTTTGAACTGCGGATCGAACGACGCCTCCGGTCCTTTGCAGAAGCCAGCGCACGGGCCGATTTCTTCATCAGGTCCGGCAGGTCAAAGGGTTTGGGCAGGTAGTCATAGGCCTGCGCTTCGGTGGCCTTGATGGCCGTCATGATGGTGTTCTGCGCGGAGATCACGATCACCGGCAATCCGGGTCTCAGCCCGGCAATCTCCGGCAGCAGGTCCAGCCCGTTGCCATCGGGCATGACAACGTCGGAAATGATCAGATCCCCCCGGCCCTCGTCCACCCATCGTCTGAGTGTGATCAGGGACGCCGTTGCGTGTACCCGGCATCCTGCACGGCTGAAGGCCTGCGTCAGAATGGTGCGGATCGTGCGGTCGTCATCCGCAATCAGGATTGTACCGTCCATCAGGTTGCATCCTTTCCGGCCGAGAGCAGCGGCAGCGATATGCGAAACGTCGTGTGGCCCCGGCGCGATGCCACCGAAACAGCGCCGTTATGGGCTGCGATGATCTTGGAAACCACCGCCAATCCAAGCCCGGTGCCGTTCTCGCGCCCCGTAACGAACGGATCAAAGACCTGATCGAGCATATCGGGTGCGATGCCCGGACCGTTGTCCACGACTTCGATTTGCAAAGGCAGGGCGCGCGCCGACGCATGAAGGCTGAGCCGCAACCCCGGCTCGAAATAGGTTCGCAACAGGATCGTGCCGCCGGTTTTGGCGCCTGCCTCCGCGGCATTGGCCAACAGGTTCGCAAAAACCTGCGACAGTTGACCGGGGTCGCCCTCGGTCAGGGGCAGCGAGGGGTCATAATCATCGGTGAAAGCCATATGCGCCGCCGTCCCGACCGATGCGGATGCGCGCGCGCGTTCAAGAATATCGTGAATATTGAGGGGTTGCAGAACCGGGGGGCGCAGATCTCCGAATTGCTCGACCTCTGCCAGCAGCGCGACGATCCTTTGGGTTTCCTGAAGAATGAGCGCGGTCAGTTTCTGGTCCTCGCGCCCCAGTTCCATTGCCAGCAATTGGGTTGCGCCGGAAATGCCCGCAAGCGGGTTCTTGATTTCATGGGCCAGCATTTCGGCCAGCCCGATCGCGGTCCGGGCCGCGGATTTCACCTGCAGCGCTTTGCCCAGATGCCCGGTGATGTTGCGCGGCTGGAACAGCACCAGAATGTCCTGCGGCGTTTCGGCAACCGGGGCGATCTGTACGTCACAGATGGTCGGCGTGCCCTTTCTGGGTGTTACCGGGACGTCGCGATGAAGCAGAACCGCGCCCGAGCGCCGCGCCCGCGCCAACAGACCGGCCCCGTCCAGGTCCATCGTGATCCAGCGCAAAAACGGTTTCCCGCAAAAAGCCGCGCTGGAGGAATTGAGAAACATTTCTGCCGCCGGATTGGCCGTCAGGATACGGTCATCTGCCGTCAGGACGACACAGGGCAAGGGCAAGGAGGCCCAGATATTCCTGATATCCGCCCCCGTCATGCGGCGATCTCCTCGCGCTGGCGCCCGAAGCTGCACCGGATGCGTCTCAGAACCTCGCTGGCGTCGGACGCTGTCAAAAGCGCGTTTCTTTCGGAGGGGTTAAGACGCGCGGTGTCGGCGTACCACCCCAGGTGTTTCCGCGCCACGCGAAGGCCGAGTTTCGTGCCATAAAACCCCAGCATGTCGGTATAATGGCCTTCGATCATGTCGCAGAATTCCGCGCCTTCGGGCGGGGATACAGTGGGCGCGCCGGCCAACTGCGCGGCGATTTCCGCCAACAGCCACGGCCGCCCTCTTGCGCCGCGCCCCACCATGATGCCGCTGGCGCGCGCGGTCTCAAGCGCCCGTTCCGCTCGGGCCGGGGTCGTGATGTCGCCATTGACGACGACCGGAACAGACAGGCCCCGCGCCAGACCTCCAACGGCATTCCAATCGGCCTTGCCCTTGTAAAACTGGCATCTGGTGCGACCGTGGATCGTGACCAACGCGATGCCCGCATCCGTAACCCGGCGCAGGAAATCGGCTGTCCGCGATGTTTCCTGGTCCCACCCCAACCGCGTCTTGAGCGTAACCGGAACGTCAACCGCCGCAACCACCGCCTGAATGAGGGACAGCGCGTGATCGGGCGTGCGCAGCAAAGCGGCGCCCGATTGGCCACCGGTCACTTTCTTGGCCGGGCAGCCCATGTTGATATCGATCAGATCCGCCCCGCGATCGACGCAGATCCGCGCGCATTCGGCCATCCAGCGTGCCTCGCGCCCGGCAATCTGAACGGCGGTCGGACCCGTCGCCCCCGATATCCCGGCCCGCGTCGCGGCTTGCGAGGTTTTTCGCGTCATCACAAGTTCACGGCTTGCGATCATTTCGGAAAACACCAGTCCCGCGCCGAAACGGGACACCAGATTGCGAAACGGCACGTCCGTGATTCCGGCCATCGGTGCCAGGAAGACAGCGGAGCGGAGGTTCAATCCCGCCAAATTCAACGTCATTTGCCTATTTCCTGTGCAGCGCGCCCATTTATTATGCGCAATACCTGGCCAACGCAATGCGGCAATGGATTGCACGCGGGGCACGCCGGGCCTAGAACGGCGCGCAACGTATTTAGGCAGAGGTCGCTCGGATGATCGCAGCACTCATCGTTGCCGCTGGCCGGGGCCGCCGGGTTGGCGGGGATTTGCCAAAGCAATTCAGGCCCTTGGCCGGGTTGCCTGTCCTTTCCCATGCGATCAACGCCTTTTTGAAGCACGAAGGGATCACCTCCGTCACGGTCGTGCTGAACTCCGGCGATATTGATGTTTTTGATGCCCATGTCCGCCCAACCTTATTGCCGGGTGCGGTGGAGATCGCGGATGGAGGGGCCGATCGCGCCGCCTCGGTACTCAGCGGCCTTGTGTCGCTTGCCCGCGCAGCGCCGGAATATGTCCTCATACACGACGGCGCACGACCGCTGATCGATCAGGCGACCATTTCAGCGGTGATCGATGCCTTGCGCCCCGACAAGGGCGCGGCCCCGGCGGTCGGGATCAGCGATACCCTGTGGCGAAGCGACGGTGCGGCGGTGACAGGTTCGCTCGACCGCGACGGTCTTTATCGCGCCCAGACGCCGCAGGGGTTTCCTTTTCCGGCCATTCTGAAATCACATCAAGCCAACCCCACGAACGCGACAGACGACGTTCAGGTTGCCCTTCGCTCCGGGCTTGACGTCGTGATTGTTCCGGGCGACGAACGCAATCTGAAAATCACGACGGAGCGGGATTTTCCACGTGCAGAAAGGCTGGCGGTGCCGGGAATGGACATAAGAATTGGCAACGGGTTTGACGTACACGCATTTGGGCCGGGCGCGCGGGTCACATTGCTGGGGGTCGATATTCCCCACACCCATGCATTGGTGGGGCATTCAGACGCCGATGTGGCCATGCACGCGGTGACCGACGCGATTTACGGCGCGCTCGCGCAAGGTGACATCGGCACATGGTTTCCGCCGGATCAGGAAAAATGGAAAGGGGCTGCGTCGGATGTCTTCCTGCGTCACGCCTGCAATCTGGCGCATCGCGAGGGATTTCGACTAGTCAATCTGGATTGCACGATCATTTGCGAGACGCCGAAAATCGGTCCGCACCGGGGGGCCATGCAGACGGCAATTGCGCGCATCACCGGGCTGGAGGAAAACCGCATCTCGATCAAGGCAACAACGTCGGAAGGACTGGGGTTCACCGGGCGCAGGGAGGGGATCGCGGCCATGGCAACCGCAAACCTGGTCGCATCATGAGCGCGCTCATCGCGACATTTCTTTATGTCGGGCGGATACCGCTGGCGCCCGGAACCTTCGGATCGCTCGCCGCACTGCCGCTGGCCTATCTGTTGCACCGGTTCGCGGGATTCCCGCTGTTCGTGGTCGTGACCATCATCGTTTTCCTCCTCGGCTGGGCGGCGACGAGGGCCGAAACCCGCGGACGCAAGGACCACGACCCCGGCGAGATCGTGATCGACGAGGTTGTCGGGCAGTGGATCGCACTCTGGCCCCTGTCGGGGGGATTGTGGTTCATGTCGGTTGATCCGGCGGTTTTTCCCTATCCCGGCTGGATTGGCGGATTTTTGTTGTTTCGGGTCTTTGACATCTTCAAGCCCTGGCCCGTCAGTTGGGCCGACCGGCAGACGACTGCTCTTGGCGTGATGCTGGATGACGTGCTTGCGGGCCTGATGGCGGCCCTTTGCGTCAGCGTGCTGGCGACGCTCGCCCACGGGCTCTTTTGACCGTGATGTCAGACATCGAACGGATCCTGAGCGGCGCACGGGCGCGCAAGTTGCATGTGGCGGTTGCGGAAAGCTGCACGGGCGGGATGCTGGCAGCGGCGCTGACCGCACAGCCCGGATCCTCCGACGTTTTTGACTGCGGTTATGTCACGTATTCCAACGCGGCCAAAATGCGCATGCTGGGCGTGGGTGAAACCAGTTTGCGGGAATTCGGCGCCGTCTCTGAACAGGTTGCGGGCGAAATGGCGCGCGGTGCGCTGCAAGGATCGGGCGCCGATCTGGCCCTCTCGATCACGGGAATCGCCGGTCCGGGCGGGTCGGACAACAAGCCCGAGGGGCGGGTTTGTTTCGCGCTGGCTCAAAAAGGATCGGCAACGATCACCCAGACCTGTGAATTCGGCGATCCGGGGCGGCAAACGGTCCGCGACCTGGCGCGGGATCACGCTTTGCGCATGCTGCTGGACGCTCTGGAATCCACGCC
>CAYXNM010000024.1:0-25731 GCA_964466385.1 uncultured Rhodobacter sp.
TCGGACAGTTCGTACTGCTGGGGATAAGCCCCGGCACCTACGCCCTGCGGGTCGGACACGGTCACTGCCGGACAACCGGCGAAAGCCGTGCCCGATAGCGCAACCAGTGCGACCCCGGATAATAGAAGTTTCTTCATTGTAGATCCTCTCTGTTGTTAATCTCTCACGAAAGCAAAAGCTGCCCTCGGAATTCCTGCTGGTGCATGCGGACACGCGCCGTCTTTCGTCAATTCGGAAAAGCCCGGATCGTGACGATACCGGATGCTGGCAAAAAACTCGCCCTCCCCATAAAAGCGGTCTCATGACCGCGCGATTCTCTCCCGGATCGCATTACGCACGAGACTGAAGAAATCTGCACGACAGAAATCACCCTGTCAACATTGTTACATTGTGAGGCGCTCCCGGATTCCGCGCCCGATTCCCTTGACCACGCTTTGGTTCCTGCACCCGGGGAACGCAAAACCAACGAAACGCCGCCGCTGGACCGGGTTTGCGACCCTGCCGCAAGAGACAACGCCTTGCTAAACCTGTCTTTAGCGATGCGGGGTGACAGTTTCATGACACTTCGCCAAAAAAAACCGGTTTTCGCAATGGCGCGATTCGTTTTTGGGTGTGCAAGGTCACCTCTGAACGAGAAGCGGTTTTGCACAAGGGAACGTTGCCCGGCGGGGGCCAAAGCCATGTGGCCTATCCGCCCGATACCGACGCAATCGCCGTTTCAAGAATCGTAAGGGCCGATTCCAGGTCTTCTTTTTCAATGATCAAAGGTGGTGAAAGGGTCAGAACGTTGCCTTGGGAAATCTTGAAACTCAGTCCCGCGCCCAGGCAGCGATAAAAGATGCGTTCAGCGAGTTCGTTGTCGGGCTTTCCGGCCTCCTTGTCGGAAACGATCTCAACCCCCAACATCAAACCCCGGCCGCGCACGTCACCGATGATCGGGGATCTTTCCGCGAGCTCCAGAAGCCGCGCGCGCGCGTCCGCACCGAGCGTGTCGGCCCGTGCGACCAGATCCTCGTCGCGAATGATATCCAGAGTCGTCAGGGCCGCGCGCGCGGTTACCGGGTTCTTTTCATGTGTATAATGCCCGATCGCGGTTTCGGCGCTGACATCGAGACTGGCGCGGGCCAGTACGGCGGCAATGGGCAAGACGCCGCCACCCAGGGCCTTGCCCAGCGTGATGATGTCAGGCGTCGCCTCGTCATGTTCATGGGCAAAGAAACGTCCCGTCTTGCCAAGGCCGGTGGGAATTTCGTCAAAGATCAGCAACACGCCGTGATCGTCACATGCGCGCCTGACTTCGGCCCAAAAACCTTTGGGTGCGACATAAGGAACAGCGCGCATGGGTTCAGCAATCAGGGCGCCGATGTCCCCTTCGGTTTCCAGAACGAAGCGCACCATACCGGCACAGGCCAGCCCGCAGGTGTCGGGGCCGTCATGGCCATAAGGACAACGATAACAGGCGAAAGGCGGCACATGTTCGCTTCCCGCCAGGAGTGGCCCCGCCCCGTGCGAGCGAAACGTGGCTTCGCCCCCGACCGAGGCCGCCCCGAACCCCGCGCCATGAAAAGCGTGCCAGAACGAAAGCGTCTTGAAACGGCCCGTTGCCTTGCGGGCGATCTTCAACGCGACTTCATTGGCGTCCGAACCGCCCGTGGTGAACAGAACCCGCCCCCCTTCCTTCCAAGCCGCAGGCGCGAGACCGGCCAGACGTTCGGCCAGTTGCACGGCGACGTCGTTGGTAAACCGACGCGGCGCAAAGCTGAGGTCATCAAGTTGCGTCTTGATCGCGGCCAGCAGGCGCGGGTGCCCATAGCCGATGTGATGAACCGAATTGCCGTGAAAATCCATGAACCGGTTGCCGTCGGCATCCTCGATCCAGATCCCTTGGGCGCGGGCGATCGTGGAAAGACAGGGCGTTGACAGGGTCTGGCGCAGGAAACCGGCCGTATCCCGGTTCAAGAGCTGCCGCCCCAAAGGGCCGATGTTGTCGGCCTGCCAGCGCGCGCGCGCGGCGCTGGAATTGGGTTCGCCCTCGGTGTGGATTTGGTCAGCCAATGCTGCAAACCCCTTTGTTCTTTGCGAATGTCCCGCGCGGGGCGATCCCGCGCAGGCCTGTTTTCAAGCGCTGAATATCCCCGGCGCCACCGTGACTAGGGCTTTTCGCCGCGTGCAAGTCGCGCGTTGATGTCCGCGATCACGGCGGGGATTTCGACCAGACTGTCGATAACATAATGCGCCCCCGCCTGTTGCAGGATCGACCGGGTTTTTGCCATGCGGCGTTCAATCTCTGCGGCACTCAACGTCGCTTCTTCGTCAAGCGTGTTGATATTCATATAGTTTGAATACCGAACCAGCCCGACACCCCAGCAGCCGGCATTCATCGCTTCGCCGATGCCCGAAACCGTGTCATCGCACTTCACCACCGATTTGATGTCCGAGATATTCATCAGGTCGAGATTCTTGAAGACCATGTGCGGGTCGGGACGCGCGCCGTTGACGACCTCGTCGCCGGCAACGGTGGCATCCGGGGTCAGGCCCTGTTTGATGCTGTCCTCCAAAAGAACGTCGACCATCGAGCGGACAAACCCGGTCGACACCCCGATCTTGAGACCCTGTTTCTGGAGATCAAGGCAAACGTCCTTAACACCCGGCAGCAAGGTTGTGTATTTGCGCAGGCAATCCAGTTGCATGGGAACAAAATCGGCGAACATCGCATCGACGTCGGATTGGTCAGGCGCCCTGCCTTTGACGCTTTCCCAACGCGCGGCGATGACCGGATCCTCGGTCAGTTTCTTGATGTGCAAATCCTTGCGCAGACCCATGGGGCCGCGGGCTTCCTCCATCGAAATGGTGACACCCTGCTTTTCAAACACCTCGACGAAAACCACGGCGGGCGCGATCACATAGGCGTCGGCCAGTGTGCCGCTCCAGTCCAGCACCAGCGCCTTGACGCCGCCGCGATAAGTGCGGGCAAAGGTGTATTCCTCAAAGTTGCTCATGTGTCGGGTTTCCTCTTGTTTCACGAGTTAAAGGGGTTTCAGGCGGCCAGTCTGGCCCGTTCTTCCAAAGCGCTTGCCGGGGGGGCCGCGGTCGTGACACCCATTTCCGCAAGTGCATCTTTCGCCGCTTTGACGACGGCGCGCATGACGGACGGATCGAGCTGGCCAATGCATCCGATACGAAAGCTGTCCACGATTGTCAGCTTGCCGGGGTAGATGATGAAACCGCCGGACTTCATCAACTGATAAAAGCGATCAAACGAAAAGTTTTCGTGTTCCGGGCAGAAAAACGTCACGATGATCGGGGACAGCCACCGGTCCTTGAGCAGCGTTTCAAATCCAAGATCCCGCATGCCGGCCACCAGCGTATCACGGTTCGCCGTGTACCGCCCGAGACGCCCGGCAACACCGCCTTCGGTGCGATGCGCCGCAAGTGCCGCCAGAAATGCCGCCACCACGTGGGTGGGCGGCGTGAAACGCCATTGCCCGGTCTTGTTCATGGTCGCCCATTGCGCGTGGAGGTCGAGCGAGAGCGAGTGGCTGCGCCCTTTTGCGGCCATCAGCGCGTTTTTGCGCGCAATGATGAACCCAAAGCCCGGCACACCTTCGATACATTTGTTGGCCGAAGACACCAGCGCTTCGTACCGGATTTCATCCGCGTCAAGCGAAAGTGCGCCGAACGCGCTCATGCTGTCGATCAGCAACCGCCGGTCGGCCGCATAGACCGCCTCTGAAATCTCGGCCACCGGGTTCAGAATGCCCGAGCTTGTTTCGCAATGCACCACCACCACATCCGTGATCGCAGGGTCATCCGCCAGCGCCTTTGCAACCTCGTCCCCGCGTGGCGGCATGTAATCGCCCTTGTCGATCACCACATGCGCACGCCCCAGAACCCGCAGAGTCTCGGCGACCCGTTGCCCGTAGGCCCCGTTGCTGAGAACCAGAACCTTGCCGTCATGGGGGATCAGCGATCCCAGCATTGCCTCGACGACAAATGTTCCGCTGCCCTGCATGGGAACACAGTCAAACGCGTGGTGCCCCGGTCCGATCATATCCAGCAGCGCGCGGCGCAGTTCCGCCGTCATGGCGCGAAAATCGCCGTCCCATGATCCCCAGTCGCGCAACATGGCCCTTTTGACCGCACGCGACGTGGTCAGCGGACCCGGCGTCAGCAAGTAAGGTTCGCCCATTTCAGGGCTGGCGAGCTTTTCTGTACCCTGTTCCATTCCGACCTCGGCCCGTGAATTCCTCTGGCCCGGTTAGACCTGCCTTCCATCCATTTGTAAAATCGTTATTTAGTATCACTTCATAAATATTTCTGATACTTAACCCTGTCACCGCAAGAAAGAGGGACGTGATGAAATACGTGCAGATCCGGGCCTTTCACAATGTCGCCCTTGCCGGTGGCTTTTCCCGCGCTGCCGAAGTTCTGGGACTGACGCAACCTGCGGTTTCGGATCAGGTGCTCAAACTGGAACAGGACTATGACATTTTGCTTTTCCATCGGCACAGGAAACGAGTGTCACTGACGGACGCGGGCCGGCAATTGCTGGAAATCACCCGCCCCATGTTCGAAATCGAAGCGCGCGCCCGCGAATTCCTGAGCGAAACCCGCGCACTTTCAGACGGCAACCTGTGCATAATCGCCGACAGTGCGTATCATCTGAACGCGGTGCTGACGCAGTTTCGGCGGCGCTTTCCCAAGGTCAGGATCATCGTGCGCTCGGGCAATTCCGCAGAGGTCAGCGCGGCATTGGCCGATTATGACGCCGATATCGGTGTTCTTGGAAACTTCAATCCGACCGACGGGCTGGACGCGGTTTCGTTGGGCACAACGCCAATCGTCGCTTTCCGGGTCAGAACGCGGGGCCGCGGCCACACGCCACCCATGAGCTTGCACGATCTGTCACGAGAGCCGCTGGTCCTGCGCGAGCCGGGTTCAAAAACCCGACAGAAACTGGACGAGGCAGCGGCGATCGCCGGGCTTCAACTGACCCCCGCGATCGAGGCAGAGGGGCGCGAGGCCGTGCGCGAAATCGTCGCCTCGGGTGCCGGGATCGGGTTTGTTTCAGAGGCCGAGTTCGGGCAGGACACCCGCCTGACCAAGATACCGATCATCGGGCCGAAAATGCCGATGGAAGAAACGGTCTGCTGCCTGCACCAAAGACGAAACGTGCGGGTCGTCCGCGCGTTCATGTCACTTGCCGCCGAAGTTTCAGGGGTGCAATCGCCGCCGCGCTAACCCCATGTTCAGCAAAGAGCGGTTTGACAGCGCCGCCTGATCGTGATGATTTCGCCCGCAGTTCAACCCAACAAAAGCAAGCCAATGCCAGATCCGACTTCCCCCACCGAAACGCGCGCCGATTTCATCGTCATTGGCGCGGGCATGGCCGGCGCGTCCGTGGCGGCCGAGCTTTCACGAACCGCCCAGGTCATCCTGTTGGAAATGGAAGATCAGCCGGGGTATCACACGACCGGGCGTTCCGCCGCGGCTTTCGCGCCCACATACGGGCCGCGACCCATTCGCGCGCTGACACGCGCATCCGAAAGTTTCTTCCGAAGCCCGCCTCCGGGATTTTGTAACGTGCCCCTCTTAAGCCCACGTGACACCCTGATGATCGCGCGGGCAGATCAGACCGAAAGCTTTGAAACCGCACTGAATGATCTGGCTGGCGAGGCAGAGGTTGAAATCCTCAGGGGTGAAGCACTGGAACACCGCCACCCGCTCCTCAGGAAGAATTATGCCGTCGCCGGTTTTCTGGACCATTCGGCAAGCGGGATCGATGTCGCCGCGCTCCATCAGGGGTATCTGCGCCAGGTGCGTGCCGGTGGCGGGCGGATTGACACAAGATCGCCGGTCAGCGGGCTTGAACGCGCCAACGGCGTTTGGTGCGTCACGGCGGGCAACCGGCGATACACGGCACCGGTAATTGTAAATGCAGCCGGGGCATGGGCGGAACTGATCGGGCGGATGGCAGGTGCCGAAACGATCGGCCTGGTCCCCAAACGGCGCACGGCGCTGACCATAAAGGCGCCTGACGGCGTGAATGTGGGCGCATTGCCCCTGACCGTGGATATTGACGAAGCCTTTTACATGAAACCCGAAGGCACCCACCTGCTGATTTCACCGGCGGACGAGACACCGTCTGACCCCTGCGACGCGCAGCCCGACGAAATGGACATTGCGATCTGCATCGACCGGATAGAAACGGCCTTTGACGTACGTGTCCGGCGCATCGAAAGCAAATGGGCGGGGCTGCGCAGTTTTGTTGCCGACAAATGCCCCGTTGCGGGGTTTTCAGCGGTTGTGCCGGGGTTTTTCTGGCTCGCCGGACAGGGAGGGTACGGCATTCAGACCGCGCCCGCGCTGGCGCGCTTGGCAGCCTCGCTTGCCCTGGGGGACAAGGCGCCAAGGGACATGGCCTCTTTCGGGGTTGACGCACAAAGCATCGCGCCACAGCGCCTTTCCAATGGCACAGGCATGCCCCAATGAAGGCAATCGACCCGATCCTTGCTGCGGTCGGCGCGCCGGTTCTGGTTTTTGACCCCGACCAGAGGCTGCTGTCCATCAACAACGCGACCCACGGGCTGCGCCTCAAAACCCCGAAGGGCGCGCAGTTTTCCGATATTTTTCCCGGAAATCTGCCCCGCCGCCATCTTGCAAAGGCGATCGCGGCGCGGGAACCCCAAACCTTTGCGCTCAAGAAACTTGGAACCGAAAAACTTGACGTCACCCTGACGATCAGCAGAGTGGAAAAACCGGCCCTGATCGTGGTCACCCTTCAGGACAGAACCCCCCTGCGCGCGGCCAAAGCGATGCGCAGCGACTTTGTCGCCAATGTTTCCCATGAAATCCGCTCGCCGCTGACCGCAATCGCGGGGTTCGTGGAAACGCTGATGGGCCCTGCGGGCCAAGATGCACCGGCGCGTGACCATTTCCTGAAACTGATGGAAAAGGAAACGACCCGAATGACACATCTGGTGGCGGACCTTCTGTCGCTGTCAAAGGTCGAAGTGAAGGAAAAACGCGAAATCCGGAAATCAGCCGATCCTGTTCTCGTCCTCAATTCGGCCTTCGAAACCGTTCGGGGCCTTGCCGCGCAAAGGGGCAAAACACTGCGCCGCGAAGGACCCGACGACTTGCCCGAGATCCCCGGTCAGCCGGACAATCTGCTGCGCGTCATGATCAATCTCATGGAAAACAGTATCAACTACAGTCGTGAGGGCAGCGAAATCGTCATTTCCGCCCAATGCAAGGACGTGCCAAACCTTTTGGGCGTTCCGGCGGTCGTGATCTCGGTCGCCGATCAGGGCGACGGCATCCCGAGCGAGGAAATCCCGCGCCTGACAGAACGGTTTTACCGGGTCGACAAGAGCCGGTCACGCGACATGGGGGGCACCGGATTGGGGCTGGCGATCGTCAAACATATTCTGGTGCGCCACCGTGGCCGTCTTGAAATCACCAGCACACCCGGCGTCGGATCGGTTTTTTCGGTGTATTTGCCACTCTTTCCCGAATAATCCGATAAACTGTCATAAAACCATTACAAAACTGGCGTACCGGAGAGTCGGCCATCCAAGGCCGGTCACGGACATGCGGTTCGTGAAAAAGCAACACACAAGGAAAGAAGAATGAACTCTCGCATTTTCCTCGCAGCACTGGCGGTTGTGTCCATGGCACACGCCGCTTCGGCGCGCGATCAGATCAATATCGTCGGGTCTTCGACGGTGTTTCCCTTTTCAACCACTGTCGCCGAGCGGTTCGGCAAGTCGACCGACTTCAAAACCCCCGTCGTTGAGAGCACCGGGTCCGGCGGCGGCCTCAAACTCTTTTGTGCAGGTGCGAGCCTGAATACACCCGACATCACCAACGCGTCGCGACGAATCAAAGCCTCGGAAATCAGGAAATGCGCCGACAACGGCGTGACCGAGATCGTCGAGGCCAAGATCGGTTTTGACGGGATCGTTCTGGCCAATTCACGCAGCGCGCAACAATTTGAACTGACGACACGTGACATTTTCCTGGCCCTTGCCAAGAACGTCCCCGATGGCAACGGCGGGACAAAGGCCAACCCCTATACCACATGGGACGAGGTCAACGCGTCGCTGCCCGCCCTGAAAATCGAGGTTCTCGGCCCGCCGCCCACATCAGGAACACGCGATGCTTTCGCCGAACTGGCGATGGAGGGCGGTTGCAAGTCGTTTGACTGGATCAAGGCGCTCAAGAAAAGCGACAAACCGGCCTACAAGGCCCTGTGTCACACGCTGCGCGAAGACGGCGCTTATGTCGAAGCCGGCGAGAACGACAATCTGATCGTTCAGAAACTGGTCGCAAATCCGACCGCTGTCGGTGTTTTCGGATACAGTTTTCTCGAGGAAAACAGCGACCGCATCCAGGGCTCGACCGTGAACGGCGTCGCTGCCGACTTCGAGGACATCGCGGACGGGAACTATCCGATCGCGCGGTCGCTCTATTTCTATGTGAAAAAGGCGCATATCGGCCAGATCCCCGGAATCGCCGAATACATCGCCGAGTTCACGAACGAGGACACCTGGGGTGACGACGGGTATCTGGCGGACAAGGGCCTGATCCCGCTTGGTCAGGACATGCGCAACGAATGGAGCCTGCGCATCAATCGACTTGATCTTCTGGAATTCTAGACCCAAAAGACCAGCGTTGCTGAAAATCCGGGCCCCCGGGCCCGGGTATTCCTTTGGGGGGGGATATGGCGGACACGAAAATCGACCTTCAGAAACCTGTCCGCCCGGTCTGGGTGGATCGGTTTGTGGTTTCAGCACTGGCGATTGCGGCCGGGTTGGCCATTCTGATCACGCTTGGCATCGTTCTTTCGCTGCTGACCGAAACCCTGCTGTTCTTCCGCAAGGTTCCCGTCGGCGATTTCCTCTTCGGTCTTGAATGGTCGCCGCAAACGGCCATCCGCGCCGATCAGGTTGGTTCGGGCGGCAGTTTCGGGGCCGTTCCCCTGATCAACGGAACCCTGCTGATCAGCGCCATTGCGATGGCGGTTGCAACGCCGCTTGGGCTGGCCTCGGCGGTTTATCTTTCGGAATACGCCTCGCGCAGGACACGGGATTGGATCAAACCGTCACTGGAAATACTGGCAGGCATTCCCACCGTTGTTTACGGGTTTTTCGCGGCTCTCACGGTCGCGCCGTTCATTCGCATGACCGGCAGCCAGCTGGGGTTGGAGATCGCCTCGGAAAGCGCGCTGGCGGCCGGGCTGGTGATGGGGATCATGATCGTTCCGTTGATTTCCTCGCTGTCTGACGACGTGATCAACGCGGTTCCTCAATCCTTGCGCGACGCCTCGATCGGGCTTGGAGCAACGCAGAGCGAGACCATTCGCCTTGTCCTCCTGCCCGCGGCCTTGCCCGGCATTGCCGGGGCCTTGTTGCTGGCCGCCTCGCGCGCGATTGGTGAAACGATGATCGTGGTGATGGCGGCGGGTCTGGCGGCCAACCTGACACTCAACCCGCTGGAGGCCGTCACGACCATCACCGCGCAGATCGTGGCATTGCTGACGGGGGATCAGGAATTCGACAGCGCAAAGACACTGTCGGCCTTTGCCCTTGGGTTGCTGCTGTTTCTGGTGACTCTCTGCCTCAACATCGCCGCCCAGTGGATCGTGCGCAAGTATCGTGAACAATATGATTGATTTCAGCAAATCCGCCGGGTTCGGACTGGACGCGCGACATCGCGCGGAAAAACGTTTTCGCCTGATGGGGCTTGGCGCCATTCTGGTCGCGCTTGGTTTTCTGGCGTGGCTCCTGGCCACGATCGTTGTTGGCGGAATGGGGGCCCTCAGCCATGTCGAGGTTGCTGTGTCCGTGAACCTGGGTGAAGAAAACGTCGATCCGTCCAACATTGAAGACGCAAGGTTCGCGAAAATCCTGAAAAAATCCCTGCGGGCGCAATTTCCCGACGTAAAGAAGCGTAAAGACAAGAAGAAACTCTATAACCTCGTCAGCCCGGAGGCAGGGTTTGAGCTCGAGCGCACGGTTCTGGGTGACAAAACCTTGCTGGGTGGTACGCGTCGTGTCTGGGTGTCGGCCAGCGATGATCTGAGCCTGTTTGTGCGCGGCGCGGTCGATGTGGACGTTCCCGAAGACCAGCGCCAGGTCACGGACCGGGAAATCGGCTGGATCAGCGACCTTGACGCAAAGGGCAATATCCGAACCGTCGTTAACTGGGGGTTTCTGAAGAACGGCGACAGCCGCGAACCCGAGGTCGCCGGAATTCTGGCGGCACTGGTCGGGTCGGTGCTTTCTTTGAGTGTCTGTTTGTTGATTTCCTTTCCGCTGGGCGTTGCCGCGGCCACCTATCTGGAGGAATTCGCCCCCGCCAACCGACTGTCTGACGTGATCGAGGTAAACATCAACAACCTCGCGGCTGTCCCTTCGATCGTGTTCGGGCTTTTGGGGTTGTCGGTTTTTCTTGGCGTGTTCGGGTTGCCCCGATCCTCGCCTTTGGTCGGGGGTATGGTGCTTGCGCTGATGACCTTGCCCACGATCATCATCGCGTCGCGATCCAGTCTCAAATCCGTACCGCCCTCGATCAAGGAAGCCGCACTTGCCCTGGGGGCGACACCGGTTCAGGCGGTTTTCCACCACGTTTTTCCGGTCGCTCTGCCGGGGATGATGACGGGCACGATCGTGGGTATGGCGCGCGCGCTTGGCGACACGGCCCCGTTGTTGATGATCGGGATGGTCGCCTTTATTGTCGATGTCCCCAAGTCCATTCTGGAGCCCGCGACCGCCCTGCCGGTCCAGATTTTTCTGTGGGCCGACAGTCCGGAAAGAGCATTCTCGGAAAAAACTTCCGCCGCCATTCTGGTTCTGCTGGTATTCCTGATCGCCATGAACCTTGTGGCAATTCTCATGCGGCGTAAACTGGAACAAAGGTTCTGAAAATGAGCGAACCCATCATCACCGCCGAAAACGTCGACGTGTTTTACGGCGAGAAACAGGCGCTGTTCGGCGTCGGTCTTGAGATCGGCGAAAAACAGGTAACGTCGTTGATCGGCCCGTCCGGGTGCGGGAAATCGACGTTTCTACGCGCCATAAACCGCATGAATGATCTGATCCCCATCTGCCGCTTTCAGGGGCAACTCAGGATCGACGGGCAGGATATCTATGACCCGGCGGTTGATGTGGTGTCGCTGCGTGCGCAGGTCGGGATGGTCTTTCAAAAGCCCAATCCCTTTCCAAAATCCATTCGCGAGAACGTGGCTTATGGCCTGAAGATCCATCGCCTGACGACGTCCAAATCGGAACTGGACGACCGGATCGAGTGGAGCCTGAAATCCGCGGGTCTGTGGGACGAGGTCGCCGACCGGCTGGATGAGCCCGGAAACGGGTTGTCCGGGGGTCAGCAGCAGCGGCTTTGCATCGCGCGAACGATCGCGGTTGAGCCACGGGTGATCCTGATGGACGAGCCTTGCTCGGCGCTCGACCCCATCGCAACGGCGATCATCGAAGAGCTTATCGACGCGCTGAGACGGGAATTCACGATCGTCATCGTGACCCATTCGATGCAGCAGGCTGCGCGCATTTCGCAACGGACCGCGTTCTTTCATCTGGGAAAACTTGTGGAGGTGGGTGCAACGAAATCCGTTTTCACCAATCCGGTTGAAGAGCGGACTCAAAATTACATCACAGGACGGATCGGGTAGGACGGACACATGGAAAACGAACACATCGTCGCGCGGTTTGACCGGGATCTTTCGAAAATCAAAGGGATCATTCTGAAGATGGGCGCTTTGGTCAATGCGCAGATCAAGGGGGCGACGGACGCATTGATGGATTTCGAAACGGCCGAAATCGACGCATTGGTCGCGACGGATCGCAAGATCAACGGGATGAATAAAAAGGTCCATGACCGCGCGGAACAACTCATCGCCCTGCGCCAGCCCATGGCGCTTGACCTGCGCGAAGCCATGCTGCCCATCAAGATCGCGGGCGAGCTTGAACGTCTGGGGGACCACGCAAAATCGACCGCCAAGCGCGTACGCAAACTGTCCGAAAACGCGACCGCCGAGGATGCCCTGAAGAATATCGGCGAGATGAGCAATGCCGTCCAATCCATGCTGACGGACGTTCTCATTGCCTACCGCGACGGCGACATCGGGCTGGCTGCCGAGATCCGCGAACGGGATCTGCAAATCGACGCCGTCAACAAAAAGGTGTTCGCGCAAGTCGTCCAGGCGATCGAGGAAAACCCAGAGGACGCCGAAACGCTGATCCACATGATCCTGCTCGCGCGAAATTTCGAACGCGCGGGCGATCATGTCGTGAACATTTCCCGGCAGGTTCATCATATCGTGACGGGCGAAGATCTGAAAGCCTCGACTTGAACGGGCGAAAAGAAGGAAAGGTCTCAGCACATGAGCCCGGCCAATCTCAAGATACTGGTCATCGAAGACGAGCCATCGCAGGTTGAACTGCTCAGCTACAATCTGAAATCACAAGGCTACAGCGTCATCACCGCCAACGATGGCGAGCGCGGGGTGGAGCGCGCACGACAAGAGGCCCCCGATCTCGTTTTGCTTGACTGGATGCTCCCACTCCTCTCGGGGATCGAGGTTTGCCGGCAGCTTCGGCGCATGGAACAAACCAGACAAATCCCAATCATCATGCTGACCGCGCGATCCGAGGAAAATGACCGTGTCCGGGGGCTCGATGTCGGGGCGGACGACTATCTCGGCAAACCGTATTCCATCCGGGAATTGCTTGCGCGCGTTCGCGCCGCCCTGCGTCGGCCAACGGCTCTGGGAAAAGAGAATGTTCTGGAAAGCGGCCGCCTGAGTGTCGACCTTTCCAGCCGCAAAGTGTCGCTTGCGGGCAACAATGTGCATCTGGGCCCGACCGAGTTTCGCCTGCTGGTGACGCTCATGCGGGCACCGGATCGCGTTTTCTCTCGTGACCGGTTGCTCGATCTGGTTTGGGGAATGTCCGCCGATATCAACACACGAACGGTGGATGTTCACGTCGGTCGCCTGCGTCGCGCTCTGGAGAATGACGACCGGCGCCAGTTCATCCGAACCGTTCGTGGAGGCGGATACGCTTTTCATCGTGTCTGACATCGACCCCACGGCAGGTTGACCGCCGGGCGCCAAACGGGGAATCGCAATCCGTTCGCGGCCACATTTTCGGCACGCCGTTTCCGCACCCCGGTTGCCACGTCCCGTCGCCACGCCCCGTTGCCACGTCCCGTCGCCACACCGAGGTCACCAATGGTTTTGCACCGCAACCCCCGCCGCCCGATCGGGGCCACAGGCTACAAACATTGTCGCGCAAACGCGGCCCGTCCAGGGTCAATATTCACTCCAATTGCCCGCTGACGCCACGCGTCTGCGTTCCACCGCAGGGCTGACGTCCGGTGCGTTCTTTTCCTCGACCGCATCAGACTGCCAGTTCCTGACCTCCCGTTCCGGTGCCGACGATTCCTGCGGAGCCTTTGTGCCAATCTCACCTGAAGTAGAGAAAAATCCAACCAGATCAACAACAGTTCGCGCTTCGACCGTAAGGTTTCGCGCCGCCGCCGCGCTTCGGTCCGCCAACTGGGAGTTTTGCTGGGTAAGCTGATCCATCTGGCTGACCGTAACCGAAACTTCTTCCACGCCGGCTGTCTGTTCCTTGCTTGCTTCCGCAATCTCCTCGATCCTGCCCGCGACATTTCGGACAGAATCGAGGATTTCCGTCAAGGCCTGACCGGTCACCCCCACCAGACGGTCGCCGGCCTCGACATTTTCGGAGCTCTTGGAAATCAGATCCTTGATCGTCTTTGCCGCGTCTCCGGACCGCTGCGCAAGTGTGCGAACCTCTGCTGCGACAACCGCGAATCCTTTCCCGGCATCGCCTGCCCGGGCCGCCTCGACCGCGGCGTTCAGCGCCAGAAGGTTGGTTTGAAAGGCAATCGCCTCGATTGTCGAGACGATTTCTCCGATTTCAGCGGAGCTTTCGCGAATACTGGACATGGCCTGGACTGTTTCCGCCACCAGTTCGCGCCCGTGTTCGGCCTGTTCGCGCGTTTCAATCGCCAGTTTGTTGGCTTCGTTGGCATTTCCGGCATTTGTGCGCACGGCTGCCGACATTTCTTCCATTGCTGCGGCCGTTTCTTCGAGCGAGGCCGCCTGTTGTTCCGCGCGGGCCGACAGGTCGGAGGCGCCCGTGTCCATTTCACTGGCGGTCAGAAGAACGGAATCGGTCGACCCGGCAATGCGACCGACGATATCGCCGATCTTCTCGGCCATGCCATTCGCGCCGTCCTTGAGTTGCGAAAACCTGCCCTGATAGTTTCCGAACATCCGCAGAGACAAATCGCCCGCGGACAGTCCCGACAGGACCGTGACCGTTTCGCCCAATCCTTTATCGACGGTCTCGACCATCAGGTTCAGACTGTTCGCCAGTGCAAGCAAAAAGCCGTCCTTGTCGTCCACTTCCAATCGACCCGTGAAGTCGCCAGAAGCGGCCTTGGCAACCAGCTCTCCGAATTCGCGAACCGCGTTTTGTTCATGCTCGCGTTGTTCCTTTTCCGCTTTTAGCGTTGCTTCATGATTTGCTTTCGCCTCGATCTCTAACGCTTTTTTCTGCAACGCCGCCTCCTTGAAGACCTGCGTTGCGTTGGCCATCGCGCCAATTTCGTCGGCCCGGTTTCGGGCGGGTATTTCGACGTCCAGATCCCCCCCTGAAAGCCTTTGCATGACGTCAGTCAGCGACCGCACGGGTCGTACCAGACTGCGGGTCAACGCCCCGGCAATTCCAATGGCCACCGCCGCCGCCAGCACGACGAAAAACCCGACGACTTTCTTGGCCCATCCGGATGTCTGAGCCGCCAGTACAAGGGCCTCCTCCTTCTCGTCCCGCATGTGTTGAATGACCTCGGCCATGGACTGGGCGAATGCGACGGTGTCGTTTTCAACGGTCGCCTGCATCTCAAGCGAGGTGTCCCTGGTCTGGATGAGCGCTTTTACATGGTCGGCAATACCGCTTTCGCCTACGGCCAATTCGTCTAATCTTTTGAACTTGTTGACCAGTTTGGTGCCGTTACTGCGAAGGTCGGCGTCGTCATGGCTCGCGAAAACCTGCGTTTCAAGGATCGTGTTTTTTAGATTGTCGACCAGCATGAAACGATTTGCGTTCAATTCCTTGGCGGTCTTGCTGTCTACCATCGCCTCCAATTGTTGCCTGAGCCGTACTATCAGATAGAGGAGCGTGTCCGCGCTTCGAACGAGGGCGAATGCGCTGCTCTGTCCCGTTCGGTCAAACTGGTTGCCCTGCGAAGTCAAGGCACCCGAGACCGGCAGCGGTTTCGGGCCTTTCGCGAGGTCCGAATGCAGTGTTTCGACTGCGATCAAGACGGTTTTCGATATGCCGACCACGTCATCGAGCAGTCCTTCCGCCTCCCCGATGTGACCATTCATTTCCTCGGTCTCCATCATCAGAGTGTGGAGGTTGCCGTTGAGTTGTTCCAAATCCGCAAAGAGCGTGTTGCTGACCGTCCGATATGGGGTCAGATCGCGGTCTTCGCCTTCGATCGCGAACAGGCGCCCCATTTCCCTATATCCGTCTTCGACCGCAGCAAGCGCTCTTTCCTGCTGGGCGTCCGCGGCGTAACGCGCGTCATGAGTGTTCAATACCAGCGAGCGGAGCAGCGCGGTGGTGGCCGCTCCCGCTTGATTGCGCATATTCATTGCCACCTGCAGCAAAGGATCGTTCACGGTCGACAATCTGTCGTCGAGCATCGCAATTTTTTTCAGATAAAAAAGACCCGCGCCACCGGCCATCGCGGAAAAAAGCGCGATCACCACCACGGCGGAAAACAACTTGAAACGCACTGTCTGGACATTGAGAGCAAGAAGAGGGAAACGCGGCATTTTGCCTCCAAGAAAGGGTGACGTGGCAGAAGCGCCTGAATCAGGTGCCCCGACGCGCCCGGTTTCGTGAAAGACTGCTTGCCAGATATGTATTCAAGGTTAACAGGTCAGGAATTCATCCCAGGGAGATATCTAAAAAACGACAGTTTCGCAAAAAAACCAGGACCGTTGCGAGGAGCTTTGGACATGGGCTCCGTGGAAGGGTCGGGTCCGCCGATCTTCTGACAGAGTTGGTCAGCGCAAGGGTCATTCCATTTGATTGTTCACGGAAATGGCACCATTTCATTTGATGTCCACACAAAAAAACCAATCCTTAACCAGTTGGTTGAGATAGTGATCCGGAGAAAAGTATTTGCCTTGGCCGATCAGAAACGCTGATCGGCTTTCACCCGCAGCCAACAACACAGGGCGGACGACGAACCGCGAATTTTCATGAGCCTGATCGCCGAAGAGCCAAACACATTGCACCCGGAGAACGCATACTGGGATGGCCGGCTGCAGGGGTATATCCGGACGGTGCAACCCGGAGAGTTCGCCATCGCTTCCGAACCCGACCATCTCTTGGGAACACTCTTGGGAAGTTGTGTTTCTGCGTGCATATGCGACCCGACACGGGGGATCGGCGGGCTCAACCACTTCTTACTGCCATCGGCGGGGATTGCGGCGCACGAGGATCCTCCCAGGGCATCGCGATACGGCGTTTACGCCATGGAAATGCTGATCAATGCCCTGCTGAAGTCGGGGACCAGGAAAAATAACCTACAGGCAAAGTTGTTTGGCGGCGCGCATCTGATGTCTGCCAATGTCAGCGACAGCGTGGGAAAACGGAACCAGCAATTCGCGTTGGAGTTTCTTGAATGCGAAGGGATACCTGTCGTTGCAGAAGATTTTGGCGGCCACCATGCGCGGCGGATTTTTTTTCGACCGTCAACCAACAAAGTCCTGATGGTCATTCCTGAGAACCCAGACGTTGCCGCCCTTGCAGTCGCCGAATCACGGCTGCAAACTCGGTTGTCAGAGGAAGAACACGCGGGAGATGTCGAGTTGTTCTCAGAATAGAACGGTATTGAAAAAACCGGAGTCCCAGCTGTTCAGTTCCGGCTTGTGATGGTCTTCCATTGTGTGATCATCAGAAGGACAATTTAAGGGACAAGTTTTTCACGGCAGCGCAACGATCCCGTTGACCGGCAGGGCATGTTTACACGCCCCGAAAGGGGCGCACGCAATCCGAGCGCTTATACAGCAATCGCACGCTTCGAACGCGGCGTTGAGCCGGGAGCTGGGGATCAATGTCAAAACAGTGGCCAAGTGGCGCCAGCGAGATCGTGTGGAAGATTCCCGGATGGGACGGAAGCAAGCCCATTCCACGGTACCGAGCATTGAAGAGGAAGCGGTGTTCCTGACTTACCGTCGCCGCACGCCGCTGGCACAGGATGATTGCCTTTGCGCTCCACGGCCAATACCGTGACGTTGGTAGAATACGGCGCGCGCGGTTACGGTGCACCGCCCCCCGGACAAGACGTGACCGGACACTCAAAACAGCTGCAAGTCTCCTTCTTGCTCCTGATCGACGTAACGGGCCCGGTCGCCGTTCATCAAACGATCGGAAATATCGCTCAAAGGAAGATTTCGCACGGCCGGTTCAACGTCCACCGAAATATTGGCAGGAACCTGCACCGCAAGCTCATGTGTGAAATGCGTGAGCGTATCGAGCGTTTGGCAAAACCTGTCAAAAAACTGGATGCTGCCGGCATGTTTCAATGCTGCATCCGTTTGGGACACCAAGACCAGATGGCTGATCGAATCTTCCAGTGCGCCCGCCCCGGTTTTGAGCTTGGCAAGTTCTGCGGCCAGGCGGTTCAAGATGACAGACAGTTCCGGGCACGGAGTTGTCAGGGAAGATCCGGGCATTTTCAAATCCTGCCAACGACCGCTTCGAGGCATTGGCGCATAGCGGCTGTTGTAAATGGTTTGCGCAGGTAATTGTTCATACCCAGGCTACGCCCACGTGCAATGGTCGTTTCGTCCGCCCGTCCGGTAACCAGAATGAACCCGACACCCTTGGTGTTGGGATGGCTTCGCAACATCTGAAGCAATTGCAATCCGTCCGCTCCGGGCATGTTGTAATCGGAAATGACCAGGTGCACGCGTTTGAGCGATATCTCACGAAAGGCAATTGTCGCATCTGTCGCGCTTTCGGTATTGAACAGCCCGATTTCTTCGAGCGACCGCAGGATTTGACCGCGGCTGGTCGCCATGTCGTCAACCACCATGATGCGCATTGCTTTCTTGTCTGCCACTTTCGCTCAATCCTGCTGGGGCCGACGTAATCGAACCGGTCGAACTTTCATATCGAGCCTACGCATCACGTCTTTAGAAAGCGTCAAGGTCTCAAAAAAAAGAATTTTTTCAGCGCCTTACATTTCGGTCGCTGAAATACACACATCCGGTTTCCGCATGTTCCCGCAAATCAGGCGATTTCGGCCAGCGGCGGGGATTCGATAACCGGCGCGACCGCGACAAGATCGATCATCCGGATCAAACGATCATCCCGTACAATGACGCCGGTCACGAATTTCGGCGCGTCGTCGCTGCCAAGATCGGGGGCCGGTTTGATTTCCTCCGGGCCGATTGCAAGTATTTCCGATACTTCATCCACGAGCAGGCCGAATGTGCGCTCGCCCGTTTGCACGATGACGGTGACGGCGCGCGCCGAATCCTCCAGCGACAATCCCAATCTCAACGGGAAATCCAGGATCGGGACGACCGCGCCGCGCAGATTGATGACCCCCAGCAGATATGAAGGGGCCTGAGGCAAGGTCGTGGCCTTGGTCCACCCTCGAATCTCCATCACGGCCATGATATCCACGCAATATTCCTGATCGCACACTCTGAATGCGACAAAGTTCGGCTCGTTGCTGGTTGAACTGTTTGAAGGTTGGGGCATTTTCTTATCCTAAAGCTGCCTGTTTGACGGTTGGGGCCGGATGTTCTTCACTTTTTCGGAATGCCGCTGCATTCGGGTCAAGGATCAGCGCAATCAACCCATCCCCCAGAATGGTTGCCGCGGAAATACCGGGCACTTCTCCATAGGCGTCCTTGAGGGTTTTGATTACGACCTGCCTTTGATCGCATATGGCGTCCACCAGAAACGCACGCACCGTTCCATGTTCGGTTTCCGCCAATACGTATATTCCGCGATCAGCTTTTGGATGCGCCGCGCGAAATCCGAGGGCCGCACCCAGATCCACCACGGGGATGACCTCGCCGCGAACATGCACGACGCGGGTTCCCCGCATGTCATGAGCGCGCGCCTGCGAGGGCTGCATGGTTTCAAGGATCGCCGCGATCGGGATGACCAGTCGCTGATCGGCGACCTCGACAACCATGCCGTCCAGAATGGCAAGCGTAAGCGGCAGACTGATGCTGAATACGGTTCCTTTTGAAGGCGTCGAGCGTATGCTGACCCGCCCGCCCAATGCGCGAATCGCGTTGCGAACGACATCCATACCGACTCCGCGCCCGGATAATGTTGAGACTTCGCCCGCCGTCGAGAATCCCGGCAGGAAAATCAGATTGTCGATGGCATCGTCATCGGGTTCATCGTTCGGCGCGACAAGACCCCTTTCACACGCCGATTTCAGGACACGTTCGCGGTTGATCCCCGCGCCATCGTCGGACACCTCAAGAAGGACACGCCCGGACCGGTGCGCGGCACTCAGATGGATGGTTCCCTTGGCCGGTTTTCCCTGGGCGACGCGATCTTCTGCCCCTTCAAGCCCGTGATCCACCGCGTTCCTGATCATGTGCATCAGAGGATCCCCAAGCAATTCGATCACGGTCTTGTCGATTTCGGTGCTTTCGCCGCTGGTCACGAACTGAACCGACTTTCCGGTCGCCCCGGAAGCTTCGCGAACGATTCTGGCCATGCGTTGAAACAGGAATTTGACGGGCTGTGCGCGGATGGCCATGACACCGTCCTGAACATCGCGCGTCAAATGCTTCAACGCGTCCAGGGCAGCCGCGATATCCGACGTCTGAGGGGTGCCGGAATCCTGCACGATCTGGGTCAGGATCGCCTGACTGACAACAAGCTCGCCGATCAGATTGATCAGGCGGTCCACCCGATCGACGTTCACCCGGACGGTGGCGGAATAGGGCTTTACGGATGATTTTTCAGGCGTTTGGGGCGGTGCAGCCGGCGATGGCCGGGGGGCCTTGAAGCCCTTCTCGATCGTGTCCGTGGGGGGTGCGGAGGCCCGTGTCGCCGGAACACCCGGACCCAATTCGGAAATCTCAAGCTCGCAATCATCCGTTGCAAACTCAAAAACATCGAAAAGAACCTGCCGGTCTTCGGATGTGGTTATTCTGAGCGACCAGCTCAGATAGCATTTTTCCGGTTCGATATCCCCCAGAGGAACGAGATTGTCGATCTGACACTCCACCTCCAACGCGCCGAGCTTCGCCAGCGCGCGAAACAGCACGGCCACTTCCCCGCCTTTGTGGAAAAGACTGTCGTTCGGGCGAAATCGAATGCCATAAATCCGCTGTCCGGCATCTTCCTCCCGGCTGCCCTCCGCGTCTTGTTCGTTGTCGATCTCGTCGAATGCCAGTGTAAGCGGCTGAAAATCGGCGGCCTCGCCTTCACCTGCGTCTTCGGGAACAAATGCAGCGAGTTGCGGCAGCAGCGTGTCAAAAAACGCGGCGTTGGGGCTTTCGTTCGAACGCGCGGCAAGAACGATTTCGTTCAGCGCGTCGGACGCCTTCCAAATCAAGGGGCGCAATTCGTCGGAATAGTCCAGCGCACCGTTTCGCAGGGCATCCAGAACGTTTTCAAACTCGTGTGCAAATCTTATCAGATCGTCAAACGCCAGCGCTCCGGCGCCGCCCTTGATCGAATGCACCGCGCGGAAAATACCGTTGAGCGTTTCTTCGTCGCACTGGCCGTCGTCCATCGCCGACAACCCGTCCGCCAGGTTTTCAAGCAGTTCCTCGCACTCTTCAAAGAAAATTTGTTGGATATTGCCGCCGCCCGTCATCGCAAACCCTGCTCAAAACACCCGATGGATGGCGGACACCAGTTTGTTGCGGTCAAATGGCTTCACAATCCAACCCGTTGCGCCCGCTCTTTGCGCCCGCGATTTCAGCGTGCTCGCGTTTTCCGTCGTCAACACCAGAATGGGAACCACGCGATGCGTTTTGTCCTTGCGCACGTTTTCGATGAACTTGAAACCGTCCATACGTGGCATATTGATATCCGTTATGATCACATCAGGCTGAGACTCCTTGAGCTTTTCCAGACCGTCATGGCCATCATTTGCCAGCGTGACGTCAAAGCCTGCATCGCTTAGCGCCAGTTGGAGCATGTCCCGCATCGTCCGCGAGTCATCTACGGCGAGTATGTTCTTAGGCATCGGCTTTACCTGCCCCCCCCATTTGACCGGGCTCCAGCCCGATCAATGCCAGCGCTGCCAGAAACCCCTCTGACGGGTTGTTCAGGTTAAACGCGACGTTTTGTTCTTCCCAGGTTTGCGAGGCCGCCAAAAGGATTTGCGCACAATGGGTGCCAAGGCGCGTAACGCCGGACGCATCCACTTCCAGAGGGATATCCACACATTCCCTGATCTGGTCCAGCAGTTCGGAGGCCGCAACCAGATCGAGAATCGGCGGCAGGTCGATCGTTTGGCTGGTCATCGAACCATCCGGTCGCGACCGACAAATGCGCGTTCCAATGAATCACGGATATCCATGAATGTTACCCACATGCCTGCGTCGTTCCCCTTTGGCACGCGATAAAGACTTACGTGCGATGTCGAAAACGAGGTTCGCCTCAATTCATTAACATACTCTTGAAAACTGCCCCCCGGCGTTCAAACAATCTGACGAAATCGATTTGGTTTTGGTCTATCGCCTACCGGCCGACCGCATAGGCCTGCATCAGACGAGGGGTTGCACCTGCGCTCAACATTCCATTTGGCAACCTTTGCGCGGCGGTCAGGCGGCCGACCGACCATGGCGGCGCGATTTCCAGTCCATGGCCCCGCGCGACAAGCGCCGACGCAACGGCCTTGCCAAACCCCGGTTCGATCATCAGGTGTCCTTTTGCCGACGGGCGCGGGTAAAACGAAGCCGTGACATGTTCGGAATGAAAAAGCGGCGCGTCGATGGCTTGCTGCAATGTCATTCCACCATGAACCAGACGCAGGAACATCACCAGTTGCCACTGGTCCTGCTGATCGCCACCCGGCGTGCCAAAGACCAGCGAGGGTTCGCCGTCAAACGATGCCAGCGAGGGCGACAATGTGGTGCGCGGTCGTCGACCCGGTGCCAGCGACGTCGGCAGGCCGTCCTCCAGCCAGAACATCTGTGCGCGGGAATTCAGCGCCATCCCCAAACCCGGCACGATCGGCGAGGACTGGAGCCACCCGCCCGAAGGTGTGGCCGAAATCATGTTGCCCCAACGGTCGATGACATCGATATGAACCGTATCCCCGCGCTCCTGGGATAGATGGGACATTGTCGGTTCGCCTCCGCCGGGCCAGACCTGCCCCGCAGAAACGCGCCCGAACCGAGCGATCGCAGCGTCCGACCAGCTTTCAAAACCCGCGATGCTGCCGGGTTGCAGGGTCTGGCTGGCGTGATGGGTCAATTGCGCGCGACGACCGGCCGCGTAATCCCGCGACAACAGCGTTTCCATCGGGATATCCGTGTGCGCGGGATCGCCGTAATAGGCCTCTCGATCCGCCATGGCCAGCTTCAGCGCTTCGGTCGTCAGATGGACGAAATCGGCACTGTTGCCGTCAACGCCATCGATCCCCGAGCGCTCCAACAACCGAAGGGCCTGAAGGAATACGGGGCCTTGTGACCAGCATCCGGCTTTCCAGACCCGCCAACCTTCGTAATCGACACTCAGAGGGGCTTCGTAACCGGCTTGCCAGTTCGCCATGTCCTGCCCGCAGAGCACACCCTGGCGGCGCTCGCCCGTTGCGTCCATGACGCAGGCTTTGGCCATCCACTTGTCCACGGCCTCGCCAACAAACCCTTGCGAGAACGCCCGTCGGGCCGCATCGATCTGAAGACCGCGCGATGTTTCGCATTCCGCCTCGTGCAACAGGCGTTCCCACGTATCTGCAAGGTCGGGGTTTGAGAAGAGGCCGTGGGCGCCCGGAACCCGCCCGCCGGGCATCCAGACCGCGGCGGAACTTGGCCACTCATCACGAAAAAACCCGGCAAGCCCGGCGATGGTGTCGGAAACCCGCGGCAACAGGGGGTGGCCCGCGCGCGCGTAATGAATGGACGGTTCAAGAACCTGCCTCAGGCGCATCGTTCCGTGATCGCGCAACAAAAGCATCCACGCATCAAAAGCACCCGGAACGACTGCCGCCAGCAGGCCTGATCCCGGCACCATGTCCAGTCCCTCGGCACGATAATGCGCGATCGTCGCCCGGTCCGGTGCCACGCCCTGACCGCAAAGAACATGGGGTGTCTTTTCACCGGCCAGCCGGAAGAGCGCCGGCATCTCACCCAGTGGCCCGTTGAGATGCGGCTCAACGACATGGAGCGCAAATCCGGCGGCAACAGCCGCGTCAAAGGCGTTACCGCCCTGTTCCAGCATCCGCATGCCTACGGCGCTTGCGATCCAGTGCGTCGTTGCCACGACGCCGAACGTGCCACGAATATCCGGTCGGGTCGTAAATGTCATTGTGTGCCTCTGCATCGGGTTGCGCAAGGTTAGGACGATGACGGCCTGGTGGGCAATGGCTGGTTAGAGAACCGCGCCAGCGCAGGAAACCGGGTCCTGACGGGAAGGAATGCGCCTTTACCCGGCTTGTGGCTTTGCCCATAGTCGCCCCATGAAAGGCAATCGCGATCAGGCCGCCTGGGTCGACCAACTGATCCGCCACGCGCCCTCCGGGGCCGTTGCGGTGATCGATCACGACGCCACGAACTTTTCCTATGCAGACCTGCGCGCAATGTCGGACGCGTTGGCCGAAATCCTCGTGCATGAGGGGGTCCGCGAAGGGGATCGCGTGATGGTCGTCTGTGAAAACTGCGCGCTGATGGTCGTGGCGATCTTTGCCCTTTCGACCCTTCGCGCATGGATCGTGCCGGTCAACGCACGCCAGTCACGGGCCGAGATTGACGCCATCCTCAGCCATTCCGGCGCGCGACTTGTCATGTTTACACAAAACGTTTCCGAGCCTGCGACAGCCCACGCCAAAACCATGGCGGCAAGATGCGCAGGTCGGCTGGATTGCGGCGATATCATCCTGAGCGGGCCTTACGAAACCACCCCCGAACAGACCAGCGACGACCCGCACGAACAGGTCGCGGCGCTGATGTACACGACCGGCACGACCAGCGCGCCAAAAGGGGTGATGCTGACCCATGACAATCTGGTGTGGAACGCAAGAGTGTCCGGTGAAATCCGGCGTCTCGGTCCCAAGGATGTCGTGCTGGCCGTTCTGCCCGGCACCCACATCTATTGCTATTCCTCGGGGATCCTTTCCACCCTTGCGGCGGGCGCGACGATCCTTCTGCAGCCTCGCTTTGCACCCAATGCGGTCCTGCAGGCGCTTGGCCAAGGGGTCACGGTTCTGCCAGCGGTTCCGCAGATGTACCAAAGCCTTGTCAACGCGCTGAAAGAACGTAACGAATTGCCCCGCGCGCCGCGATTGCGGTTGATTTCCGCAGGTGGAGCACCGCTGGACCCGGACTGGAAGGCAGAGATCGAAAGGCTCTTTGGCCTGCCACTTCACAACGGCTATGGTCTGACGGAAACCTCTCCCGGCGTGGCAGTTACCCGCCCGGACGCGCCGCGCAAGGATATCTCGGTCGGGCCGGCGGTACCGGATGTGGAACTGCGCATCGACCAGCCAGACAGTGAAATGATCGGCGAACTGCTCATCCGGGGGCCGAACATCATGAAAGGTTATTACCGTGACGCGGACCTGACCGAACGCACGATCCGGCGTGACGGTTTTTTCCGGTCCGGCGATCTCGCCAGGATCGGACCAGAGGGCGAGCTTTATATCCTCGGACGCCGCAAAGAACTGATCATAAGGTCCGGTTTCAACGTCTACCCGCCCGAAATCGAAGCCATGCTGACACGCCATGACGACATCATGCAAGCCGCCGTGGTTGGGCGGAAAGTCAAGGGAAACGAGGAAATCCTGGCCTTTTTGCTGGCCCGCAACGGGCTGTCCGCGCCCTCGGTGCGTGACTGGCTGCACGCGCGTCTGGCGGCTTACAAGATCCCGCAGCAGATTGTCATCGTGGACAGTTTTCCAACGGCCCCAACCGGGAAAATACTGAAAACCCGGCTGATCGAAACCTTCGCTGATTTGCTGGACGGACGCGCCACGTCGAGCGAGCCGGGAAAAAGGCACCACCCCGGACAGACAGGCAATCCCTGATCGGCTTTTTGGCGGGCTGGTGGAAAGACGGGCGGATCAGCGCGATCGGGATGCGTTCGTTTGGACCGCGTTCACCCGGTTCCCTTGCGATAGCGAAAAACGCCCGTTGCGGTCGCGATGCGTTCCCCCGTTTCGTCGCGGACAAGGCCCTTGGCGAAAAAAGTGCTGCGGCCACCGCCTGTTTTGGTTCCCTCGCCGATCAGCAGTTCGCCTTTGGGTCGCGACAGGAAATCCACGTTGAGCGACAAGGTCATTCCCATCCTCTTGGTGTCGGCCAGGCCTGTATAACACCCGCAATACCCCATCACCGTATCAAGCAAAGTCGCGTAGACTCCGCCATGAGGGATACCATAGCGGTTCATCAAGAACCCCGCCAAAGGTTGTTCAAACCGCGCATAGCCCGCGCGCCATTCCACCATC
>CAYXNM010000025.1:0-25502 GCA_964466385.1 uncultured Rhodobacter sp.
CCCGGATCAGCGCCTGAAAGGGCCTCTTTCAGCGCGGTTGCGATCAGGTGATGGGACCCCTCCCACAACACCAAGGGCGCAGCCCCCGCACCGGTTCGGGTGATCGGAATGCCAAGCAGGAAACCTTGAAACTCCCTCACCTTTCGGGCGCGTTCCGGTCCAATGGGATGCAATCCATCGATATGTGCCGCGTCGCGTTTGCGGCGAAACTGAAAGGAGCCGGCACTTTCCCCGTCCTGCGGCCTTGGAAACCCGGGATAGCAGATCGAGACCTGCGCCCGGTCCAGTGCGATATCCCCAAACCCCAGACCGTGCCTTATGAAATCCATCGCATTGCCGGCCAAGGGGCCTGATCCGCCAATCGCTCCCCTTGCGTCGTTCCCAAGCGCGTTCACACCCACAAACCAGGTGCCTTGGCCCCGCAACCAGGTCTTTTCAAGGACCGGGTCAAACCGCGTCGCCAAAGCGTGGGGACGAACGGCGTCAACCCATGATTTCAGCGCGTCGTCACGGGAAAACCGGCACCACCCATTCGCGTCGAAATCCTGCAATTTGCGGCCAGGAGCCGACCGCCTGTTTTGCACCGAACCGGTCATTGGTCGCGCGCCGGATCCATGGCACGGACCTCGGCCACGGCATCCAGCGCCAACATGACATGTTCCGTCCCCGCATCAGGAAGATGCGCGCTTTCCGACAATGTGCGCCGCCAGGCCTTGGCGCCGGGCAAACCGCAGAAAAGACCCAGCATGTGGCGCGTGACATGGCCAAGGCGACCCCCGCCCGCGAGATGTCGCGCGATGTAGGGCAACATACCCTCAACCACGGCTTCGCGGCTGAGCACCCTGTCGTCCCCGAACACCACGCGGTCCGCGTCAAGCAGAACCGAGGCAGGATCGTGGTAAGCCGCACGTCCGATCATGACACCGTCCAGCCCGTCGCCTAGGAACTTCTGCGCCTGATCCAATGAGGTGATCCCTCCGTTTATCACGATCTCAAGTTCTGGAAAGGCGGCTTTCATGGCCAGGACAAGTTTGTGATCAAGTGGCGGAATTTCGCGGTTATCCTTCGGCGAAATACCGTGAAGCCACGCCTTGCGCGCATGAATGGCAAAACTTGCGACCCCGGCGGCGCTGACCGTTTCAAGGAATTCCGGCAGGATCTCCGCGGGGTTCTGGTGATCCACGCCGACGCGGCATTTGACAGTAATCTCGGCACCGTCAGAGGCGTTGATCATCGCAGCGGCGCATTTCGCGACCAACGCGGGGGATTCCATCAGGACCGCGCCGAAGCTGCCGGACTGCACACGGTCAGACGGGCACCCGACATTGAGGTTGATTTCGTCAAACCCCGCGTCACAGGCAATGACGACAGCGCGCGCCAGCAGATCTGGGTCCGAGCCTCCGATTTGCAGGGCAACGGGATGTTCGCTTGGGTCAAACCGCAACAAATGCGCCCTCTCCCCGTGCACGACGGCCTGTGCGGTGACCATTTCCGTATAAAGCCGCGTGCGCTTTGACATGACGCGGTGAAAATACCGGCAATGCCGGTCGGTCCAGTCCATCATAGGCGCGACGGATAGTTTTTTATCGTTCTTTTTCAGCATGTTATGATATTTGCCAAAGGGGTAAAGAAAGAACGGAATTGCACCAATCTACCCCAAATTGCGTGGATTTACACCGATCATTCTTGTTATGTGCACCGAAACTACACCGATTCTGCGAGGGGCACTCTTAAGATGGCTACCATAATTAAGATACCAAGTGGAAGCTGACGGGCGCAGGTTCGTCGAAACGGTAAATTCGCCTGCCGTAATTTCCGTCTCAATGGAAAAGCGATGGAATGGGCGCGCCAGATCGAACACGTGATTGATCACGGCGGCGAAGTTTCAATGCCGCTATCAAACAAAGTCCGCGACTTTGATCATATTGTTCATTCCCGCATTGCCGATCTGAAAGAAGTCGGCAGCCAATGCGTCGGTCAAGGCGTGCCTGTCAGTCGCAGCAAGAAAATCGCCGCAGTTGCACAAATTTCAGCGCCGCCATGCTTACCGAAACGGCCATTCATTCTAAACGCAACGAAATTGAACTGGCAAATGCACCCCGCGCGGTATGAGGTTGCTGTTCCCAACCCAGGCCACAACGCGTGGTGCCGACAGTATTGCAGCGGCCTGCGAAACACTTCATGAGCGGGGGTTTGACACGCGCTGCGATACAGAACAACTTACACTTCTGGATAGCATCGTGTTTGTAGCAGAGGTGATCCCGGCACGGGCACACAGCCGGCAAGATCGGCTTTGCCATCACCATCTGCGTCAAACATAGCTGCGTTGGCGGGATCTTTCAGAGACCGCGATCACGGCCTGATTGCCCCATGCCCTGGGTGATGCGGTCCGGGACGAGGGCGAGGATCACAATGCCAAGGCCGCCAACCCGGCATGCGATCTTCCTTGGAAGTCTACCCCTGTTTCCCAGTGTTAAACACAACATAAAATTTTGTTCTATACATCTTTTATTTTTTTGGGATACAAGATGAGTAGATGCTTTGCCTGTTTGGTCCGGCCGTACTCATTTGGCTGAATTGGCATCAACTACACGCATGAGGATTAGATGAGCGAAGCTGCCAACCAAAAGAAAAGTGAACTCTATCAGGCGTTGAAGCAGGCGATCCTGACACTGGACCTGTGTCCCGGCGAGGACATCGACGAGGTAGAGCTGAGCGAGAAATATGGCCTGTCGCGCACCCCGCTGCGCGAGGTTCTGCGGCAAATGGGTGGGGAAGGGTATCTTTCATTGCGGCGCAATCGCGGCGCCCGCGTCAGCGAAATGACCCATACCGGCATGCGTGAATTTTTCCTGGCCGCGCCAATGATCTATGGCGCGATCATGCAATTGGCTGCGCAAAATGCACAGCCAAAGCAAATCGCTGAGCTGAAAGATGTGCAGATGGGATTTCGAAACGCCCTAAAAACAGGCAACACCAAAGATCGGGCGCTCTTGAACAATCGGTTTCACGAGATCACCGGAGAGATGGCGCACAACACCTATCTCCAGCCCAGTTTCAATCGACTATTGATTGATCATGCGCGCATCGGCATGACCTTCTACCGCCCCAACAACAGCGCCATGGCCGACAATCTGTCCATCGCTGCCGATCAGCATGACGCGATCATCGAGAGTATCGAGGCCGGGGACAAGGTCGCTGCCGCGCAACTGGCCACCGAGCATTGGAACCTGTCGCGTGATCAATTTGAACATTTCGTAATGCCCGCCGGAATTGATATTTCGCTTGGACGAACCGCCCAGCCATCATCAGCATGAGGACCGAATGACACCGATTTTTGACGTTGAGGGGATTTATACCCCCGTGGTGACCCCAATGACCGCCGATCATGGTGTGCATTGGGATGCGCTTGCCGATGTTGTCGAAAACCTGATCGACAAGGGCGTGCATGGGCTGATTTCCGGTGGATCGACCGGGGAAAACTACGCCCAGACCGCAAAAGAGCGGCTTGAGGTGGCTCGGTTTACCAAAGACGCCAGCAAGGGTCGTATTCCCTTGGTGGTCGGAACAGGGGCAATGATGACGCCTGACAGCATCGCCCTGGCGACGGGTGCGCGTGACATGGGCGCGGATGCCATCCTGTTGGCGACGCCGCCATACTCGGTACCGACCGAGCGGGAAAATGCGTTGAATGCATTGGCAATCGACAAGGCCGCGGATCTGCCGGTGATCTTATACAATTACCCCGGTCGCATGGGTGTCCATATGGGAGAAGAATTTCTGGATCGTGTCGGCCGGTCGCGCAATATCTGTGCCATCAAGGAAAGCTCGGGCGACATCAACCGCGTACACCTTCTGGCCCGCGACTACCCACATATCCAAATGTCCTGCGGCATGGACGATCAGGCGCTGGAGTTTTTTGCCTGGGGTGCCCGCAGCTGGATTTGCGCGGGATCTAATTTCCTGCCGGAAGAACACATCGCCCTTTACAAGGCCTGCGCCATAAAAGGCAATTTCGACAAGGGGCGTCGGATCATGTCCGCGATGATGCCCCTGATGCGGATCTTGGAACAGGGCGGAAAATTCATCCAATGCGTCAAACACGGGGTGACGATGAACGGCATCGACGCCGGCCCCATGCGTCCACCGCTGAAGGGGCTGAACAAGGATGACAAACGGGCGCTGGAACAGGTGATCCGTGTGGTAAGAACCACCATTTCCGAGATTGAAAACGAACAACCAAAGGCAAAGGGCTGATCCATGGACCTGCTGACCCAAGAAGAATACCAAGCCATCGCAGACAATCTGACGCTGCCCAACAACGCGTTCATTGACGGAAGCTATCGACCCGCGAACTCGGGCAAAAGCATTGTGACGGTCAATCCTGCGACAGGTGCGAAACTGACCGAAATTGCCGCCTGTGACGCCGACGACGTGGATTTCGCGGTTGGGAAAGCGCGTGACGCATTCGAAGACGGCCGCTGGTCGCGACTGCACCCGTCTGAGCGCAAGGATGTCCTGATCCGCTTTTGCAAACTTCTGACCCGCAATGCCCGCGAACTGGCGGTGATGGAAAGCCTCGACAGTGGCAAAACCATCTTTGACTGCGAAACCGTGGATATCCCCGAAACCATCCATTGCCTGAAATGGCATGCCGAGGCGATCGACAAAATTTACGATCAGGTCGCGCCTGCCTCGGACGATCACATCGCAATGGTCGTGCGCGAACCCGTCGGTGTGGCGGGGATTGTCCTGCCGTGGAACTTCCCACTTCTGATGCTCGCCTGGAAAATCGGCCCGGCGCTGGCGGCGGGGTGTTCCGTGGTGGTGAAACCGGCCGTCGAAACATCATTGACCGCATTGCGCGTCGCCGAGCTGGCCGCCGAGGCTGGCCTCCCGCGTGGCGTTCTGAACGTCGTGCCCGGCGGCGGGGCCGAGGTGGGGGAACCGATTGGTCGCCACATGGACATCGACATGGTGTCCTTCACCGGTTCCACGGTGACCGGCAAGCGCTTCCTCACCTATGCCGCTGAATCCAATGCCAAAGAAGTTGTGCTGGAAATGGGGGGCAAGAACCCCTGCGTGGTGATGGAAGATGCTGAGAACCTCGATCGGGTCGCGCAACATGTGGTCAATGGGGCGTTTTGGAACATGGGGGAAAACTGCTCCGCCAGTTCGCGCCTGATTGTGCATCGCGACGTGAAAGACGCGCTTCTTGAGCGGATCGAAGCCCATGCCCGGCACTGGAATGTGGGCAACCCGTTGAGCCCGGAAACCCGTATGGGCGCATTGGTGTCAAAGGCGCATTTCGACAAGGTTTGCTCTTATCTCGACCATGCAGAGAACATACGCCTTGGCGGCAAACCCCATGACGGCGCCTTTGTCGAGGCGACCGTGGTGGAAATCCCCGACAACACCCACAAACTGGCCCGTGAAGAGATCTTTGGCCCGGTGCTGAGCGTGATCCCCGTCGGTGGATTTGACGAGGCCATCGCGATGGCCAATGACACCGAATATGGCCTTTGCGCCTCGCTCTTCACCGCCAACGCAAAACGCGCCATTCGTGGCGCGCGGATGCTGCGGGCGGGCACTGTCACCGTGAACAGCTTTGGCGAGGGAGATATTTCCACGCCGTTTGGCGGATTCAAGCAATCCGGATTTGGTGGGCGCGACAATGGTGTGCATGCCCATGATCAATACACCCAGCTCAAGACCATCTGGATTGATCTGAGCGACGATGATGACGAGGCTGTGGCCTGAACGTACCGGGGCGGCTCTGATCGCCCGCAAAACCACTTATCCAGCAAGGCCCGTTCATGACCTGCGTCCGACCAGCCAAACACTTGCCAAAACATCAGGGGCCCGCTGCCTGGAGTGCGATCCTTGGCCCCCAGCCTGCCCCGCGTGTGCAAGAGGGAAGCGAGACCGCGGATGTGGTGATCATCGGCGGCGGCTTTGCCGGCTTGTCCGCCGCACGGCGGCTCATTCAATTGCAACCCGATCTGAGGGTCACGGTTTTGGAAGCCGGGCGTCTGGCCGAAGGGGCGGCGGGGCGAAACTCGGGCTTCATGATCGATCTGCCGCATGATCTTGCCTCGGATGATTATGCGGGCGCGGGTGATGATCGCAAGATGATCAACCTCAACCTCCGGGCCATTGATTTTGCGCGGCAGGCGGTGGAGGAATACGGCATTGATCCCAATTACTTTGATGAAGCGGGCAAAGTGAATGGCGCGGCCAGTGCCAGGGGACATGCTCATAACCTGAGCTATGCCAAACATCTGACCAGTCTGGACGAGACGTCCCAGATGCTTGATGCCCAACAGATGCTCGATCTGACCGGCAGTCGCCACTACCGATCGGGCCTTTACACCCCGGGCACCGTGATGCTGCAACCGGCGGGTTATATTCGCGGGATTGGTGCGGGGCTGGCTCAGGTGGCTGCAATTAACGAAAACACGCCGGCCACCGGGTTTGAACCGGCGGGGAGCGATTGGCGCGTGACCACGCCAAAAGGGTCCATAACCACACCACGCATCATCCTCGCCAACAACGGACATCTGGAGAGTTTCGGCTATGCGCGCGGGCGGTTGATGCAGCTGTTCCTCTACGCGTCAATGACCGCGGAACTAAACGCAGATGCGCTGAGAACCCTTGGCGGAGACCCCCGTTGGGGCATCACGCCCAGTGACCCCATGGGCACCACCATGCGCCGGATTGACACCGGGCAAGGTGGCAACCGGATCATCACCCGCACCTGTGCGACGTCAAACTCAGACATGACCCCCACAGCCGCAGGTGTTGCGCGCGCTGCAAAGGTGCAGCAGCAGAAGTTCGACCAACGTTTTCCACGGCTTGCCGGGATGCGAATGGAATATGAATGGGCTGGGCACCTATGCCTGAGCCTCAATGGTGTATCGGTCATGCAGGAAGTTGAGCAAGGTGTCTTTGCGGCCTGCGTGCAAAACGGCCTTGGCACAGCGCGGGGCACTTTGACGGGCATGGGAGCGGCCGAACTGGCATTGGGTGTGACCTCTGCCATCACCGATCATTTCACCGCCGAACCTGCGCCGAAACGCCTGCCGCCACAGCCCTTTGCCGAAATCGGCGCCAATCTGGTTTTACGCTGGAAGGAATGGCGCGCGGGCAACGAATAGGACCAATCCGATGCGTCACACGGCAATGTGGCGGGGAGGGCCGCAAAAAGGCCGCCGGATCAGGCGGCCCTTCTCTTCAATTGTCAGGCTGCTTTCACGGCAAGCTGAGTTGCGCCATGCGCCCGCCATCCACGGTGTAGACCTGCCCGGTGATGAAACCGCTTTCCGGGGCGGCAAGAAAGGCTGCCAGGGCTGCCACCTCCTCGGGGGCGCCAGTGCGCCCCACGGGGTGGATTTTGCCGATTTCACGGCGAAATGCATCAGGGTCGTCCATCGCCTCGATGAAGTCGAGGTTCAGATCCGTGTCGATCCAACCGGGGGCAATGGCATTGCAACGGATACCTTCGGCACTGTGATCTATGGCCACCGCGCGGGTCAACCCGTGCAGACCCGATTTGGACGCGCAATAGGCAGCGTGACGCGGATTGCTGCCCAACCCTTCGATTGATCCGGTGTTGACGATGCTTCCTCCCCGAACGCGCAGGTGAGGCAGGGCGGCTTTGATCATCAGAAAGGGCGCAGTGAGGTTGACCATCAGGCTGCGTTGCCAATCTTCAAAGGACATTTCCTCGACGCTGGCCGCTTGCATCATGCCAGCATTGTTGATCAGCACATCAAGCCGGCTGGCCTTGTCGATGACGTCAGCAACGACCTGTGCGGGACAGTCCGGATCTGTGAAGTCAGCGGCCATACTGTCGAACTCAGCGTCTTTGCCGCGTTGCGCGGTGAAAACTTGCGCGCCTTCATCGCGCAACCGTCGCGCAATCGCCTGACCGATGCCGCTGCGTCCGCCGGTGACAAGGGCCACCTTTCCCTCAAACCGCATCATGCAACTGACTTCCCGCCGTTGATTTCCAAAAGCTCCCCGCACATGTAACGCGCGTGATCCGAGGCCAGGAACAACACAACTTCCGCAATGTCCTCCGGTTGGGCGATCCGGCCCAAGGGGACGGTTTTGTCGAGTTCCGCCACAGCCGTGGCCGGGTCGAAACCGCGCAGTTCAAATCCCGTGCGCAACATCGGCGTGTCCACCTCATTCGGGCAGACCGCGTTGATGCGAATGCCCTGATGGGCGTGGTCGCGCCCCATGCATTGGGTAAGCGACGCAATTGCGGCTTTGGTCATGCAGTAAACCGCGTGATCGGGGCCGGGATGCACCCCCCAGCATGACGCGGTGTTGACAATGGCACCGCCTCCACCCGCCGCCATGATCGGGATCGCGGCGCGGCACAGCTGAAACGGAGCCTTCACATTTACGGCGACCGAAATGTCAAAGTCTTCATCACTGCTGTCGGTGACTTTGCCACGACGCATAATGCCCGCGTTATTGATCAGGATATCCAGTCCTCCCAGAGCTTTTGCCGCCAGCGCAGGCAGGGCGTCTGCATAGTTGTGGTCGGTCAGGTCGCCGGGGAAGTGCGCCTCGGCGTCGATCCCATCGGTGTTACGATCGGCAACCGCAACCTCGGCGCCCGCGGCACGCAACATCGAAGTGATGGCCCCGCCAATTCCCCCAGCTGCACCAGTCACCAAGGCGCGTTTTCCTGTGGCATTCATATCTGGTCCCTTTCGTGGATGTTCAAAAAGATGCTATGGGCGCGCCAAACTGCGCCTCATCGGGAATCACGCCAAGACCCGGCCCCTGCGGCAGGGGGATATGACCGCCTTCGATCTCTACCGGATTTTCCGTGTCGTAGTGCCCTTCGATATAGGGCTGAGCGAGCCATGCCCCTTCGAAAAGCCGCGCCTGAACCGTGGCTCCCATTTGAGTGCAGGCGGCGGCGATGATGTCGCCGCCCCACGCGTCATCGCAAGTATGCGGCAGGGCGCGCGCTTCGCAGATATTGCGGAAGGTTTGCATCGGTTGCAGCCCGCCAATCCGGGTCACTTTCATCCCGAACCCGTCCACCAATTCACGGCCCACGGCCTGAATGACGGTGGGCAGGTCGACACTGTTTTCATCCATGTAAATGGCGTGATTGACCTGCGGGCGGATCTTTTCCAGATCCTGGATCGTGTTGCAGGGCTGTTCCATGATGAAGGGGATATGTGCAAGTTCGCGGCTGACACGCAGCGCATCACGGGTGGTCCAGCTGCGATTGCCATCGACAGCAAAGCGCATGCTGGTGCCTTCGATCTGTTCCCAGACCTTGCGGATGGTTTCAATGTCGATCTCAACCGGGCGCCCCCCCACCTTGACCTGAAGGCGCGGATAGCCTTCGGCCCGTTTTTCGCGGGCGATGCGCGCAATGTCGTCCGGCACACCGACACCCGTGGCATAATAAGACGGCACCCGGTCGGTCACTGCACCGCCCAAAAGATCCGCCACGGACAGGCCTGTGGCCTTGCCAAGCGCGTCATGCACCGCAATGTCCACGGCCGCCTTGGCATAGTTATGCCCATTCAGAAGGCCTGCCATCTTGCGCTGCACCGTAAGCGGCAGCACCTCGGTGCCAATCAACCCCGGCGCCATTTCCGCAAGCGCCGCGCGTGCGCCACGCGCGTGGGCCTCGGCATAGGTCGGTCCCACCGGGCAGCTTTCACCCCAGCCGATCACACCGGTATCGGTCACGAGCTTCACCAACGTTGTATCCAGCGCCCAGACCTCAGCATTGGCCATCGTGTAGGGGCCGTTCTTGACCGGTAGATCGTGTTGATAAATATCCAGCTTTTTGATCTTCACGTCATATCTCCGTTGATGAGGGCAGCAGAACCAGCGTGCCGGTGTGTTTTTTGGTCAGGAAGTCCTCTTGTGCGCGGGCGATGTCGGCCAGTGGATAGGTGGCGGCCAAAGCGGGGTGTATTTCTCCGGCTTCGATATAGGAAATCAGGTTGGGGAAGATCACATCATCCTGATAGGTCGAGCCAAGAAGGGTCAGGTCCTTGAGGTAGAGCGTGCGCACATCCAGTTCGACCATTGGCCCGGCAATGGCACCGGCGGTAATGTAACGGCCCCCACGTTTCAGGACCTCCAGAAGGGCGGGCCAGCCGGGACCGGCGACCAGATCCACCACAACATCGATAGCTTCGGCACCCAGCGAGGCAACAATATCGGCGTTCCGGTCGAGCACCCGGTCTGCCCCCAGCGCCAACACCTCTTCGCGCTTGGCAGGTGATGAAAGGGCAATCACCCGCGCGCCGCGCCGTTTGGCAAGCTGCACCGCGGCCGATCCCACCCCGCCAGAGGCCCCGGTAACCAGCACTGTCTCTGTGCTTACGCTGGCGCGGTGCAACATGTTTTCCGCGGTGGAATAGGCGCAGGGGATCGACGCCAGCCCGGCATCGGACCAGTCGCAATTGACCGCAAAGGTGAACTGGGATTTCGCCACGGCATATTGGGCAAACCCGCCATCACATTCGCTGCCAAATGTCATGCAACTGAATGGGTTGGCAGCCGCCAAAGGCTGCATGGTCTGCACCAAGACCCGCTCGCCAATCCGTGTTGGGCTTACATCTGCCCCCACTGCCACGATCCGTCCGCAGACATCCGCCCCTTGGATGCGCGGAAAGTCGAGTGGGACGCCTGACCAACTGGCATCATCATCATTCACCGCGTCGAACCCGGTCGACGCACCGGTATCGGTGTCATCCCTCACAGATTTGGAATACCAGCCGATCCGTGTGTTGATGTCGGTGTTGTTGATCCCGGCGGCCGCAATCTGGATCAGCACTTCATCGGCGCCGGGGCGCGGCACCGGCAAATCCTCTCGATAGACAAGCTTGTCAGTCCCGCCGTGGCCGACCAGTAAAACACCTTGCATGGTATCAGGAAGGGTCATTCCGAAATTCCTTCTGCCGTCAAAAGGGCGCGGGCAAGCCGCAACGCGGCGCGTCTGGCGGTTTGTGGATCACGCAACATGGCCGTGTCGGTTTGGCCTTCGTGGATGGCCAGCAGCGCTTCGGACAGGCCGTCGATATCGGTGCCCGGGGCGATCTTCGTCAAGCGGCGGGCGAATTCTTCCCGGACACAGTTCTTGTGATGCTCAGTCACTTTTCGCACGCCGGGGATATCTGGATACGCGGCCAGCGCATTGAGGAACAGGCAGCCATTATTTGCCCCGTTCTCCAACCACGCTCCCAACCGTTCATAAATATGCAGCACATGGGGTTGGCCGGTTTCCGGTCCGCCGGAAATCCAGTCCAGATAAACCTCGTTGCGATATTCCAGAGCGCCTTCCACCATGGCTGCGCGTGAGGGGTAATATTTGTAGAGTGTACGCAGCGAGACATCCGCGCCTTCGCGTAACGCATCCACGCCGGGCAGGGCAAAGCCCATCTCGGCAAATTGCGCATCCAGATTGCGGGCGATTCGGGTTTTTGTATCTTCCATAAAGTGAAAGTAGAGCGTTCGTTTTACCCTTTCAGCCTGAACCACGACATGCGGCTTGTCCATTTGCGACCTTCATCCGCCGCAAAAAAGCCCCGCCAATGTTGGCAGGGCAAGTCAGGGAGGGTTCAATAGCTTTGGTTCAGTTCATCCGAAGCCGGGATTTCCCGTTCGCGCCGGGCGATGTAATCCAAGAGTTCCTCGTTTTTCGCCTCGTCCAATTCAGGTTCCTGATACTCCGACAGAAGCTTCTTGGCGCGGGTCAGTGCGCGTTCGGTGGTTTCAACGCTCCCTTCGGCCTGCCATTGTTCAATCGAGTTGTTGTCGAACATCTCGGGCATGAAAAATGCGGTCTGGAAGTTTTCCTGCGTATGTGGATGACCCAGGTAATGTCCGCCGGGTCCGACATCCGGTACGGCTGCCAGCGCCTCGTCGAAGTCGTGCCATTTCGGGCCTTCTGCCATGCGATACGCCATGGCGCATTGCTCGGCATCGACGATGAATTTCGCAACCGAGCAATGCATACCCGCTTCGTTCCAGCCCGCTGAGTGCCAGATGTAGTTGGCGCCCGCATGTATCACCGAAGATAGCGTCGTGGCACTTTCATACCCCGCCTGTGCGTCAAAGGTTTTGGCGCCGCCCAAGGTGTTCGAGGTGCGCCACGGGATGTTATAATGCCGCGCCATCTGGCCGATCATGAAGTTCATCAACGAAATCTCAGGCGTTCCCGCCATTGGCGCGCCGGATTTCATCGAAACTGTTGACAGATAGTGACCATAGACCGCCGGCGTTCCTTTCCGGAGCACCTGCGTGTAGGCCAGCGCCGACAGCGCCTCGGCATTCAATTGTGCAACCGTTGCGGCAACCGATGCCGGCGTATTGGCCCCGCCCAAAACAAACGGCGAACACAACACCGGTTGGCGGCGGGCAACAAAAGCCCGCATCGCGCCCAGCATGGTTTCATCCCAAACAAGCGGCGAATTGCCGTTGCAGTTTCCCGTGGTCACGGGGTTTTCCTGAATGAATTCCTCGCCAAACAATACCGCGCACATGTCCATTACATCTTCGGCATTCTTAGGGCTGGTGGTCATGCCCATAAACATCTTGTCGGAATGCTTCATCGAGGAATAGGTGATGCGCAGGTGGCGCTGGCTGATCGGATGATCATAGGGTTCCACAATGTGGTGGGCCGAAGAATGCAGTGCAGGCATCATATGGCTGAGCTTGTGAAACATCGCCAGATCGTCCAGCGTCGGGTTGCGGCGCACATCATCAAGATCCCGCAAGAACGGCGCGCCAGTCATCGGTACAAAGACCGAATTTTTTCCACCCAGACGCACGTTGTTGACCGGGTTGCGGGCGTGATAAGTGAAACCCGACGGAACCGTGGCAATCAGTTCGCGCACCAGCCCACGATCCGGATAGACCCGTTCGCCCTTAACCTTCGCACCCACTCGTTTCCAGTCCTCAAGCGCAATATCGTCGCGGAACTGCACGCCGACATTTTCCAGAATGTCCATCGAGGCCGCGTCGATACGCTCCACCTGCGCCCCGTTCATCACCTCACATTCGGGGATGTTACGAGCCAAACCGGGCAGCATTGTAAAGTCACTTGCCGTTCGCAAGGCGCGGCGGGCTGAACGCCCGCCTGCACGGGAACGGGTCATCGTTTTGATCATGGGTATGACTCCTGTTTTCCAAAGGAGTATGGCAACTCGACTTTTTACTAGCCTGTACGATTCCGAAGGATCGCTGCAGCTTACGACATTCCCCAGTGCAGATAGGCGACAGGCCCTGATGGATTTACCGCTGGGAGAGTAAAGCGCGAGGGTGGCCTGAAATCAAGCAAAGTTGACACCCCACCTGCCGAAGCGAACCGGTACTTTTCCCGCGTGACATCATTTGAACGGTTGCTTCAGCGGAAAACCCGCGCAGCTCGAAAACGGCGCGCAGTAGAGGCGAAACCTCCCCGGCAATCATTCAAAACGCCTTCATGATCGGTTCGGCCAGAACGCCGGCGCCAAACCGAACAGGGTCCGTGACCGGCAATCCGGTCTGATCCTGCAATCGCGCGATTTCGGCAGATGCCGCACCATCATCAAGATTACGGGTGTTGAGCGCGATTCCAACCACCCGCGCCTCTGTCAAAGCGCCAGCGGCCGAGGCCATGGTTTCACACAGGGAAATCACGTCGGGCAAGGGCGGGATCATGATCTTGCCGATTGTGTCCACGTATTCCATGCCCGCCCGGTGGCAAAGGATCATTCTGTTGCAGCAACTGCCGCGCATCAGTGGCAAGGTGGCGGTACTGCCGGGATGCAGCAGCGACCCCTGCCCTTCAACAATCACGATTTCGTGGTCCGCTGCCTCCATCACCATCCGTTCAACGGCGCCACAGGCATGGTCAACCCGGAAGGCATCCAGTGCGATACCGTTCCCCATGATGGAAACGCCAATTTGACCAGTTGCCAGAAACTCAACATCTGCACCTTGATCCTGCAAGCTTTTGTAGATCTCCAAACCAGCCGTCATCTTGCCAATGGCCATGTCGGTGCCGACCATCAGAACACGGGTGTTGTTCAGTTTCGCCGCCTGCGCGGTGGCGATCGGGGGCATTTCGCCGGTAAGGGTCCGAATATCCCAGATCCATTGACCAGGTTTCAGGTCTTTGCCGAATATGTCGTTGAGCGGATCATGAAGCCCGTTGACCAGCGACAAGCCCGCGTTCACCGCCGCTTGCAAAACGTTCATCCATTCCGGTGGCACCCGCCCGCCCGAGGGTGCAGTTCCCAGGGCCAGCACCTCGGCCCCCCTTGCAATCGCTTCATCCAGCGTTGCAACAACCGGCACGTCGCTTTCCATCTTGCAAAGATCGCCGACCTTTTTTCCCGTAGCCGTGCTGTCGATCACGGCGACCACAGGATTGCGGCCATAGCGAATAATGCCTTCGGCCATCTTGGCGTCAAGCTGACCGATCGCGGCCTCAGCATAGATTGCAACCGGGCGGGATTTATCAAGCATCGTTCAGGCGTCCTCCGTGTCCTGGAATGTCGGCTGGCAAAGTGATGCCACCTTCGAATGGTGCGCCGGAGGCGGGATCAGGGTCGAGATTCAAGTGGGAATCCAGATCGATATAGTCAAAGAGCGCCCCAAGCGACGCACCGGCGGCGATCGAGACCGAGCTTTCGCCCATGCAGCCGATCATCGTTTTCAAACCAAATGCGCGGGCCGTGGCGACGATGTGCAGCGCCTCGGTGATGCCACCACATTTCATCAGTTTCAGGTTTACGCCGTCTACCCGGTCCGCAAAACCGGGGATGTCTTTTGACATGCAGCAGCTTTCATCGACAAAAATCGGCAAAGCGCGGTCCTTGAAAAGGTCGATCAGGGCATCTTCCTGCCCGCGTTCCAGCGGTTGCTCGATATACTCGACATCCCGCTCGGCCAGCCAACCCATCATGTGGAGGGCATCCTTTAGTGTCCAACCGCCATTGGCGTCGACTCGAAGGACTGCACCAGAGCCACCGGCCGCTTCCAGGACGGCCATGAACATGGCCTTGTCAGCGTCAATGCCCTCTGGCGAGCCGAGTTTGATCTTCAAGGCCTTCGCACCTTGCCCCAGCAACAGTGGAACCCGTTCGCGCACGACCTCAGGCGGGTTGATGCCGACGGTCAGTGAACTGACAACAGCACCGCGGGACAGACCCAAAAGTCGGTAAAGCGGCATGTTGGCCTGTTTGGCACGCAAATCCCACAGCGCCATGTCGAGTGCCGCAAGCGCACAGGGCGCCACCTTGGCGGTGATGGCATCGGCCCAGACCTGATGGATGGATCCGGACAGCCCGCCCTTGCAGAAAACCCGCAGCATCGCCTCACCCTCTGCGGCGGTTTCGGCACCTTCGCTGCCGCCCGGTGCCATCTCGCCCCAGCCGGTATGGGTGCCGTCGCTGATGCTGACAAAAAGATTGTCCGAACCGGTGATCAATCCGCGACTGATCGCAAGCGGGAAACGCTTTTTCAGATACACGGTTCTAAACTCGATTTTCATGCCCGACCTTCCTGCACGCCACGCAGAAAACTTGTGAGGTTTCCTCCCAACTCGTCCGAGACGTAACCGCCTTCCTGCACCAGCACAAGCGGGCAACCTGCGGTAGCGATCAGGGCGCCGATCAGGAAAAACCCCGCCGTCGTGACCGCCAACCCCTTGAACGGATCATCGATATGGGCGTCCAGTCCGAGGGCGACAACGATCACGTCAGCGGCAAAATGATCAATACGCTCAAGCGCTCTTGCCAGTGTTTTCAGGTATGTCTCATCATCCGTTCCGCGCGGCAGGGGCAGGTTCAGGTTGGCACCCGTTCCGGCACCTTCACCGCGTTCCTGCGCGTGCCCCCAGAAGAAAGGATAAAACCGTTCCGGATCGGCGTGAATTGAAACGGTCAGAACGTCCCCACGCCCATAGAAAATGCCTTGGGTGCCATTGCCATGATGCACGTCCACATCCAGAATCGCCGGTCGCAGACCTTTGGTAAGCAGGCGTTGGGCAGCGATGGCGGAATTGTTGAGAAAGCAGAACCCGCCCGCCAGATCGGCGAACGCGTGATGCCCCGGGGGTCGGGACAACGCGTAAACGGCCTGGTCTCCGCCCACTACTGCGTCCGCCGCAGCGATGGCGGATTGCGCGGACCAATAGGCCGCCTCCCACGTGTGCTCGGCAATCGGGCAGGCCGTGTCAGCCTGATGGTATCCGGCTTGCCCGACCGCAGACAGGGGATAGCCGTCGGTTCGGTTCGCCGGGTGGATGTTCGGTATAACTTCGGAACCCGCACCCTCGATACGCCGCCAGCGCGTATGGATGTTACGCAAGAACGTCAGGTATTCCGAAGTGTGAATCGCTGCGATCGGTGCAAGACCCGCGTCGGGCGGCGAAGCGAAAGTACAGTTTGCGGCCTCGGCTCCGGCGCGCAGGATATCCACGCGTTTTGGGACTTCGGGGTTTGGCAGCATCGCACCATTGGCCATGAAGTGTTTGGGGTCATGGGTGCTTTGACGGTCGTCAAGAAGGGCCTTCATGGGCTTTCTCCAGTTAAAGAACTGAATTCCCGTCCTTTCAGCAGCATGGATTGATCCTGTTCGGCAAGGCGAAAACCGAGACCCTCATAAAACCGGCGGGCCTGCCGGTTATGGGCATAGACGGTCAACTTCAGATAAGCGGCGTTCCATCGGCTGGCACCAAGATCGGCAGCCTGTTTCAGCAGGCGCGCGCCCAAACCCTGACCGCGGATTTCAGGCGCAACCCAGAGGTCAGAGACATAGGCGCCAGCCACGCCCAGGGTTGTCGAATAAACCGGGGAAACCAGAGCCGCACCCACCGGCAGTTGGGCGCGGGTGGCTATGATCCCGTGACAACTTGGTGTCTCGCCCAGGCATGCCTTAGCCAGATCATCTGCGCTCGACCGGTGAGCATCGCCAAGATCCACTGACAATCGTTCCAGTGCCCGAGCAAGCAAGGGCATGTCGGGCGTGCCGGCATATCTGATATCTATGGGCTGCATAAACTCAGAACGCCGTGTTTTCAGCGCCCTTAAGGCCCAGCATGGCGCGGGCCTGATCCGGAGTGGCAACCTCGCGGCCCAGACCTTCAACCAGGCCTCGGATTTTTTCCACCTGTTCGGCATTCGACTTAGCAAGAACACCTTTTGAGATGAACAGATTGTCCTCAAGCCCCACACGCACATGCCCGCCCATGCCAGCCGCCATCGTGGCCAGTGGCATTTGGGCGCGACCTGCGGCCAGAACCGAAAACTGGTAATCATCCCCGAACAGCTTGTCTGCAAGCCGCTTCATATGGGTCAGGTTCTCGGGCTCGGGCGACATGCCGCCAAGTACGCCAAACACGAACTGGATGAAGATCGGTGTCTTAACCATGCCGCGACCGGCGAAATGTTTCAGCATGATCAGGTGACCGGTGTCGTAGCATTCAAACTCAAACCGTGCACCACGCTTTTGGCCCATTTCTGTCAGCACATGCGCAATATCACGCGGGGTGTTTTTGAAAACCAGATCGTCGGAGTTTTCCAAAAACGGTTTTTCCCAATCAAACCGCCAGTCCTTATATCTGCTGATCATCGGATAAAGCGCGAAATTCATGCTGCCCATGTTCAGCGAACACATTTCGGGTTCTGCCGCCATCGGTCCGGCCAGTCGCTGATCCAGCGTCATGATGGCGCTGCCGCCGGTGGTCAGGTTCGCAACCGCGTCGCTGCGTTTCTTGATGTCAGGCAGAAAGGCCATGAAATCTTCGGCTGTGGCAGAGGGATGCCCGGTATCCGGATTACGTGCGTGCAAATGCAAAATGGCGGCACCGGCCTCTGCCGCGCCGACGGCCTGATCCGCGATATCGCGCGCTGTGTACGGCAAGTGGGGGGACATTGTCGGCGTGTGGATGGAACCGGTAATTGCGCAGCTGATGATGATTTTGCTCATGCGGCCTCCGAAACGGGCAAATGATCCTCTCTGGCTGTCGTTTTCATGACCGAAAGGCCCACCATACAAACACAGTGCGAACCCTCGCCATCACGCCACCCAAAATGCCTTTTCCAAATCCTGAAAATCCGAAGGGCGGCCTTCGTATTTGTTCCGCCCAAGCTCCAGGATATAGACGTAATCGGATATCTTCAGCGCCTGTCGGATTTCCTGATCGACCAGCAGGATCGTCAGGTTTTCCGTGGACGCCAAATCGGTCAGCATGGTGTAAACCTCCTGCGCCAGCATCTTGGACAAGCCAGCAGTAGGTTCATCCACCAGCATCACCTTGGGTTCGGCCATCAAGACCCGCCCAAGTTCGACCATGCGTTGCTGGCCACCTGACAGTTCGCCGGTGATCTGTTTACGTTTGTCTCGCAAAATCGGAAAGCGTTCGTAGTTCGCGTCAATCTTGTTCCTGACCTGCTTTTTGTCCCGGCGGAACGTCCAGCCGCCCAGTTCCAGGTTTTCCTCGACCGTCATGTCCTTGAAAACGCCGGGCTGTTGCGGAATATAGGCAAGACCTTTCAAAATCCGGTTATACGTCGGCACATCCAGAATGCTTTCGCCATCAAGTGTAATGTCACCTTTGAAAGGCTTCAGAAACCCGAACGCCGCCTTCAGCGCGGTGGATTTGCCCACCCCGTTGGCGCCCAGAATGGCGGTGATCTTGTTGCGCTGAACCCTGATGTCCAGATCCTGCAGGATGTTCAGATCCTTGTAGTAACCGGCATCCAGGTCGGAAATATGCAGCGCCGTGTCCGTATGAAAATCGCTCATGCCTTGTCCGCCTCAGCCTGTTCATGTGCCATTTCTTCGGCCTCATCTTCATCGACCCCCAGATAGGCCTCGATCACCGCCGGATCATTCTTGACGTCATTGGGATCCCCATCGGCGATCAGGTCGCCGTAATCCAGAACCAAGAGGCGTTTGGCCAGATTGAAAATCGCATCCATCTGGTGGCTGATGATGACAATCGCCTTTCCTTCGCCGTTTACCCGGCGAATGTATTCATAGATCACCTCCATCAGTTTGGGGTGCACCCCGGCAAAAGGTTCGTCCAGAATGATGACATCCGGGTCCAGCATCAGCAATCGCCCCAGTTCAAGCAGTTTTTGCTGCCCGCCTGACAAAGCCTGCGCGAAATCGTTGCGCAAATGGTCAATGGTCAGAAATTCCAGCACCTCCACCGCCTTGTCATTGACGACGGCGCGGTTCTGTTCCTCGCCCACCGCAAGTGCCGGCACATACAGGTTTTCCAGTACCGTCATGCGCCGGAATGATCGTGTCACCTGAAAGGTCCGCCCCAAACCGGCCAGCGCCACCTGATAAGGCTTGTACTGATCGATCCGTTCGCCGTTTAGATAGACCGTGCCGCTGTTGGGTTTGATCGCGCCGTCAAGGATGTTGGTCAGCGTGGTTTTCCCCGCCCCGTTCGGTCCGATCAGACCGATCAGTTCCGGACCGTTGATCTCGAAATTTATGCCTTTCAGCACCTGCAGGCCCCCGAAATTCTTTTTCAGGTTCGTGACTTTTAGATTGATCATCCCTGCACCTCGGATTCCTCGGACTGGACCTTACGTTTGGCCACGGTTTCCGCCCCCACATGCCCACGTTGGAAATAGGCGATAATCGGCGCGATCAATCCATTACTGGTGAACCTGAGCGTCAGCATCAGGATGATGCCGAAAATCACCAGCCGCCAGATCGTCATGTCAATCGTGACAGGCCCGATGGTGAAACTGTTGCGCAGCATTTCCAGAACGAACTGGATCAGGATTGCCCCGATGGCAGCCGCAATGAAGTTTTCCACCCCGCCGATCACCGCCATGGCGACAACAAGGCTCATCTGCAGCAGGAACAGCGCGTTTGGCGTGACGATCCCCACGTAATGTGCCTGCGTTGCCCCGGCCAGCGCGGCCATGGATGTGGTCACGACAAACACCAAAATCTTGTACCGTGTCGTGTTTACACCCAAAGCAGCGGCTGCCTCCTGATCTTCGCGCAAAGCGCGCACGAACAGGCCGAATTTCGATCGCGACAACCACCACAGGATCGCAAGGCATAACAGCATCAGGAAAAAGAATACAAAGTATGGTGGCAGCTTGTCCGTACGTGAATAATATCGGCCGAACAGTGTGATGCCGTTTTCAAACAGTGCCGGGGTTTCCATCCCCGCCTGCCCGCGGGTGACGTTAATCTCCGCCGAAATCGTCGCCTTCAGGATTTCGGCAAACCCCAGCGTGAACAGTGCCAGATAAGCCGCCCGCAGACGCAGCACCAAAAGGCCAATCAACAGGCCGGCAACGCCGCCCATGATGGTGCCAAGAATGATGCCCAGCCATACCGGCACGCCGGTGACCGCAACTGAACCGTCCCAGATAGCCATCGCCTGTGTGAGGCAGTCCTGACCCAACGAGGTGGACGTCACCCCCACAGGATCAACGAGAATCATCCATGTGCCGCCGATTTGGATCTCGTTACAAAGGTTCGTCGCCTCGGGTGAAAAGTGGATGTAGTGCAACAGGAGCGCAGTCGTGTAAGAACCGATCCCCATGAACCCCATGTGGCCGAACGAAAACTGCCCGGCATATCCGGCCAGCATCGACCAGCTTGAGGCCAGTATTGCGTAAAAGAACGCGATGATGAAGATGTGCATCACATAGTCATAATCCCCGGCCGAATAGACAAAGGGGAACAGTGCGAAGAACAGCAGGAACAAAGCCCCGGCGACGGTTGGAATGTGTTGTCTGCTCATCAGTTCTGCCCGTGTGTTGCGCTTGCGTATTTGCGGCCCAAAAGGCCGGTTGGACGCAGAAGAAGGGTAAGAGTAAGCACGATCATGCCGTACGCGGGAATGTACGAGGCCGCTTTTTGCGGATCAGGCACACAGCCGGTGCCTGCTGCCTCGACAAGACCGACGATGATGCCGCCAAAGAACGCACCAGGCAATGACCCAAGCCCGCCCAGAACCACGATCACAAATGAGCGCATGGCCGGGATGGCCCCGACCTGTGGCAACCAGGAAAACGCCTGAACCAGCAGCGCACCCGCAAGGGCCGCGATCATGCCGCCAAGGGCAAAGGCCAGCATGTTCATGCGATCCGGGTTGATCCCGGCAATCGCCGCGGCGTCGCGGTCCAGCGACACGGCGCGCAGGGCCTTGCCCGTCCAGGTGCGGTGCAACAGGTATAGCAACGCCAGCAGAACAAAGATGCATGTCAGCGCCGCTGTCAGCCGGGGGCTGGATATGGTCACGCTCTCAAAGAGCTCTAACGAACCCCGACTGGTTTTCATCAGCCACGGGTCCTCGGACGACGGCAGCCCCATGCGTGGAAAGCTCAGGAACCGCTGTGCTTTAACCGGGTTGGCACCGGCAGTTGCCTGAACGAAATATTGCAGGGTAAAGGCCAGCCCAAAGGTCACAAGGATACCGTATTCAACCGGGCGATCAATTTTGCCTTCATACATCGGGGTCAGGAAAAGACGCTCAAAAGCAGCCCCAAGGGCGAATGTCGCGATACAGGCCCCCAGAACACCGACCATCGGGTTGATCCCCGGAAACCAGACGGACGTAATGAAATAGGTGATCATCCCGCCGATCATGTAAAACTCGCCATGTGCGAAACTGACGATACCCAGTATCGAGAAAATCAGGGTCAGACCAAGTGCCATGAACCCATAGATAATGCCGATCACCAAACCGTTCACGACTTGCGACGCAACAAAAGTGCCGTTGGTCACGCAAATATTGTTGGGATCGCCCATTGCGAAGAACATCCCGAACACCGCCACGGTGGCGATAACCGGTAACACGATAAAGCGTGTTGTCAGCGGAGGGGTCTTTATCCACAGAGGAATAAGGGCAAACGGCCCCGCGGCCGCACCCGTAAAAGCACCCACCATAGACGTGTTAGATGTATCAAGATCGCGGTGAAGATAGCGGCGTTTCAAGGCGATACTACCGATGACGCCCCAACCTACCATCCACAGCATTGCGGCCCAAAAAAGTCCGGAAAATTCCAATTTGTCGTCCCCCATGCAACGTGCCGACGTTTAGCCGCGGCCACTGATGCAGATGGGTCAGCCACCTGTTAGCGGTGGCTGACCCGATTGTTAATGATCGCTCGACCGATCCAATCAATCGTTGATGATCGGTTCACCGGTTTTATAGACGTCCGGATAAACGATGGTTGCACCACCGCTGTCCTCGCCCTCTTTCTGGTACTGGATCACGGTCAGCGCCACGTCGGGCCACTGGTGCCACCAGCTGTCAGGCTTGCTGTCCGCGGAAGGGTCTTTGCTGGTGCCATAGGGGAAATAGATTTTCCCCAACGTGCCCTCATGCTCGATCCCTTCAAGAGCCGCCACAATCGCGTCGCCGTCAGTCGAGCCGGCTTCGTTGATGGCTTGCGCAAGGATTGCAATGGAATCGTAGGCTTCCATGGCATAGCTTTCCACGGCGCCCTTGCCGGTCTTGGCTTTGTAGACTTTGGCGAATTCTTTGCCTTTGTCGCTAAAGCCCTGCTCGGGCAGACCGATGCGCTGAACGAAGGCCAGGTTGCCGTCCGGCACGTTTTCCCAGTAGGCCTTGCTTTCCAGCGACACCTGCCCGGTGTGGAACACCAGATCGAGCGGCCCGATCCCCGCGTCGGCGCTTTGCTGGGTAAAGTTGTACCCCGCTTCGCCGGTTGCCAGCGTGATGATCATGTCCGGGTCTTCGGCCTTGATCCGCTGAATGATGCCGGCATAGTCCTGCGTGCCGATGTCAACCGAGAACGTGACGACTTCCTTGCCGCCGCTTTCCAGACCCTTGGCCGTTTCCTTTGCCGCCGGGATACCATAGTCGGTATTCTCGGTCAGGATCGCCACCTTGTGAACGCTGTCGATCGTCAGCGCGTGACGCCAGATCGTGGCCGATGCCCACGAGCTGAGCGGTGCAATGCGGAAAATGTACTTTTGCTTGTCGCCGGTAATCGTGTCGTTCCAGGTTTCTGCAAAAACGACCGGGATATGGCGCGCGTCGGCGACATCTTTCGCCGCCACACCAACGGACGAATGGTAACCACCGCCTGCTGCGACCACACCATCTTGCGTGATCAGCTTTTCCATAATCGCCTTGGCTTTTTCGGGCAGACCTTCGCTATCGGCGATCACAACTTTCACATCGCATCCGAGGACGCCACCGGCAGCATTGATATCCGCTTCAGCAATCAACATCGCATCGCGCATGGCTTCACCACCGACAACGGTGCCTGGGGCCGACAACGGAGCTATGCCGCCAAGTTTGATTGGGCAGTCCGCGGCAAACCCAGCACCGGACAGCGCAAAAACGCTGACCGCAGTGGCGGCCAGAATCTTGAATTTTTTCATTGAATCCTCCCATGGATTGAATCCGACATTCGGAATCGTATCGAAATCATTGCAATTCTGAACGCAATCGCTCAAATTAATAGTAACAATGACCTACATTGACCAATTTTATGTGATTTACAATGCGCGCTAACCGAACGGAAAGATTTGTAACCAATCTCGACTGGAATCTTCTTCGGACTTTTGTGGTTATCGTCGAAGAAGGCAGCATAACTGCAGCGGCAAATCGGTTGCTGCGACGCCAACCGACGGTCAGCATTGCCCTTGGCCGGTTGGAAGCTCAGATAGGCAGCAGGGTGATCGAACGTAGCGGCGGAGCGTTTCGATTAACCGCTGTCGGGGCCGAGTTCCATAAAGAATGCCTTGAAATCTACAACAGCGTATCGCGTCTGAAAGAAGTGGCAACCTCCGCAACGCGGGAATTATCCGGAAACATCAATATTTCACTGGCAAGTCATGTGGTTACACCAATTCTCGACCGCGCACTTACGGCATTTCACCGGGAATTCCCTGAGGTCACTTTCCAAATTTCCGTTGGCACCAGCGAAGGCGTGGCGCGCGACGTTCTGGGAAAGACAGCGTCTCTTGGCATTTGTCTGCTCAATAGGAAGTTGGCCAAACTGGAATACGACATTTTCTATCGCGAGTTCTTTGGGTTTTATTGCGGGCCGACCCACCCTTTGTTCGGACGGCAACACTTGCGGCCGGGCGATCTGCGGGATTGTACTGCGGTTAGTTTTGGGACGGACAGCATGCAAGATGCGCTGCGCCCGGTTGCCCTATATCGCCAAAAACACCATCTCGACCACAACATAATCGGCCACTCCACCCATCTGGAAGAGGTTCGAAGAATGATAACCTGTGGTCTTGGAATAGGGCCTTTGCCGACCCATGTGGTTGCGCGGGATGTTCGCGATGGCGTTTTGTGGCGCCTGCCGCCATATCAGAATCCCCCCAAAGTCGATGTTCACCTGGTGACCAACCCCTCCAAACGGTTCAACCGCGCCGAAGCCAAGTTTATTGACACACTAAAGAATGAACTCGCGCGCATTCCCTTTACCGACCGGATTTACACGGACGTGGAGGAGGCTTCCCTGTCCTGATCCGACTCGAGCTGGGCTTGTCACTGCAAACACAAACCGTAAAAAGACAGTCGTTGGAGCGCAACCAAAACGACCGCTTTGTCCTGCAAAGAAGCCGTCGGGTGGTGAGTTACTCCCAAGAGCCCGACACAAGTCGTCAGTCGACCTCGTCTGTCAATCGCAGAGTAAAATGGGACCAAGTCGCAGCTTAAAAAAGGGCCAAGGCGTTTGCCGTGTTTCAGGCCTTCTCAAGGGTGATCCGCGAAAGCAGCCGCAAGTTTGTGATCATGGACACGGCGCCGACCGGCCAAACGCTGTTGCTTTTGGATGCAACGGGGTCTTACCACAAAGACATCATGCGGCATCAGGCTACGTCGGGCAGCACGCGTCTTGTCACCCCGATGATGCGTCTGCAAGATCCGGATCAAACCAAGATCATGATCGTGACCCTGCCTGAAACCACGCCGGTGCTCGAGGCGGCCCACCTTCAGGATGGCCTTCGCCGCGCCGGGATCGAACCTTGGCGGTGGATCATCAACTCAAGCCTCGCTGCGGCCGAAAACGGGCGGCCGCTGCTGCGTAAATGTGCCCGCTCTGAACAAGAAGAGATCACCAAAGTGCGCGATGATCTTGCAAAACGCTATGCGGTGGTTCCAATTCAGGCGCAAGAACCAATTGGCGCGAAAAATCTGTCAGGCTCATCGAAAGTGTTTTTGAAAGTGTCCCGGATATTGATGTTGGGCAAGCGCTGCGAGAACGCAGGGAACTGGTTGCGGCAGGCAGAGTCCGGAACACAAACAAGCGCTTGCGATGATGGAGGTCACAGGTGCTGCGTTGGAGCAAGCAAGCGAATTGGTGACGACAAGTTCCAGATCGGCGAAAGTGAACAGGAATACCGTGCCCGATTTACTGGAAGAAATTTTATGCGGCGTTCAGGGAAATTTTCTAAAGAACATTTCTCCCAAAAAGGTGCGGCTTGAGATCAGAGAGTGTCCGAAACTCTGTGAAAAAGTAAACGACCAGTGCTCTCATTGTTAT
>CAYXNM010000026.1:0-23992 GCA_964466385.1 uncultured Rhodobacter sp.
GAGGGACACGGTCTATCAAATCGATTGCGCTTGAAACCGGGCCTCCACAAGTCGGTGATTGGTCGGGTTGGTGTCAGATATCCATATCGACCGTAACCGGAAAATGGTCCGATGCCGTCAGCAATGCCGAGCGCAATTCTTCATCGTCAAAACAATCCGGCGTGTCGAACGGGTGCCAGATTTTCCAGTTCTTCGCGATGGGCCGCAAATCGGGCGAGACCATCACGTAATCGAGCAGCGAATTGATGTAGCGGTGGAGGTGCGACAGGTAAAACCGCGCCGTTGCGGGCTGCGAAGCGATCCCGTTTGACATGGCCGCGATGGCGTTGGGGTCGTATAGCTGGCGCGAGTCGTCCATGCTGCTGCCCAGAACGATCTCGATCCCCGAGCGCCCGAACCGGCTTTCGTATTCATCCAGTCCCGGCCCGTCATTGAAGTCACCCAGAACGATCAGCGGTTCGGCGCGGTCCAGATGCCAGTCGATGCGCTGGCGCAGCCATTGGCATTGCGCCAGTTGCTTGGCGCGGTTTTCCAGCGAAAGCGCGATGAACGCGTCTTGGGAAAGATCTCCGTGTGGGGCTTTAGACTTGGCGTGAACGCCGATCAGGCGCAGTTTGCGGCCTTTCGGGGTCTCAAGAGCGGTTTCAAGCGGCGGTTTGGAGAAGGTGACCGTTTTCAGGTTCGCCCCGTGCGCGTCAGCGGGCCGAAAAACGCCGTCAAATCGCGGCGCGTCGGACGAACCGCGCTTGCCGGTGGGGTTCCCGATCGGGTCGTGGCGGGCATGAACCTTGTCCGGATCGTAAAGAAGGGTCAATTCCTGCCGGGTCTCGTTTGCATACCCGCAAAGCGCGCGCCGCGTGCGCAACCGGAACGTCTTTGCGAAATGCTCAAGTGCGGTTTCAGATGATCGCCTGCCTCCGCTGTCCGGCGCTTCGACGACAAGCATCAGGTCGGCGTCAACCGCAACGAGAACCTTGGCAATCGCTTCGATCTGCTGGCGGTGCGTGACCTTGTAGCGTCGCGACCAGTTGTCATCCACCAGCAATTGGTTGTCGCGTCCAAACAGCCCCGAGAACCATTCGATGTTGTAAGTCGCGATCCGCATCACGTCCGCCCGGACGAGATTTCTTCCCATGCGCGGTTGATGGCGACAAGTTTCGCGGTGGCCAGATTGACCGCCTCTTCGGGGACGCCGCGGGACATCATCTGATCGGGGTGGGTTTCACGAACGGCCTTTCGCCAGGCCGCGCGAATATCCGCGACCGGTGTGTCGGGCGAAACGCCCAGCACGTCATAGGCGTCAGGGGGCGCGTCCGGGGCGAAGCGGGTTCTGAGGGTGCGAAATCGTCCTTCGGTCAACCCGAAAATCTCGGCCACGCGATGGATGAAGACATCTTCCTTCGGATGATATTCGCCATCCGCCACGGCGATGAAAAAGAGGCCCTCCAGCAGATCCTCCAGCACGGCGGACCCTTCGCTGAACATGGCGGCGATGGCGGATGCGTAGGCCTCAAACCCGGTCGTGTCCTGCCGGGCAAGATTGAACACCCGCGCGGCCTGCGGCTCATCCGCCTTTGGGATATAAAAGACCTCGCGGAAGGCGGCGACTTCGTTGCGGGTCACATGACCGTCGGCCTTGGCCATCTTGGCGCCCAGGGCAATGACGGCAATGGCAAAGGCGACTCTGCGCTCGGGCGGTGTCCGCAGATGGGAAAACACCGTGCTGAGGCTTTCGCCCTGGGCGAGTGCCGAGACGGCTTGAGCGATACGTGACCAAAGTGACATAATGTTGTTTTTGCTCGACTTATTCCGGTAAGGACGGGTTACAGCATTTTCTGCATCAGGATAAGATCATACCAATGACCGAACTTGGTGCCAACCTCTGGCAGGCGGGCGATTTCACGATAACCCAGTGCGGCGTGAAAGGCGACCGCCCGGTCGTTGACATGGCTGATGCCCGCGATCATGGAATGATCCCCGGCCGTTCGTGCGTGCTGTTCGACAGCGGTCATCAGCGCGCGCCCCGTGCCCCGGCCTTGCGCATGCGGGGCAAGGTAGATCGTATGTTCACATGTATGCCGGTACCCGTTCGACGTGCGAAACGGACCGTAGGTGGCAAATCCCAGCAGACCGTCTGCATCCTCGGCCAGCAGGAAAGCGCGCCCCGTTTCCGCCTTGTGCGCAATGTGGGCGGCCAGCGCGTCTTTTTCGACCGGGATGCTGTTGAACGTCAGGTCCGAGTTGAGAATGAGTTCGTTCCAGATATCCATGACAGCAGCACAGTCTTTGGCGGTCGCAGTTCGTATATGCATGTCCGGGCTTTCGGAGGCGGTCCGGAACGCGCATATTCGAGGTTGACATGCGGGCGCCAGATGTTTGAGTTCGATCCAGTCATAGCCAACCCGGAAAGCGAAGTCATGCCCGACACTCCCTTCATGGCAAGCGCGGTTCAGGCCGAAACGCAGGCGTTTGTCGATGACCTTGAATCCAGACTGGCCCTCATGCCCGCCGCGCACGAGGTTCCGGTGGAACTGACGCGCAAGGCGCGTGACGAGGGGGCTGGCCTCTTTCCCTTTGAACCGCGGTCGCCCGAGGGCCGGGATATGGACATTCCGGGTGCGCCCGGAGGGCCGGGGCGGGTTCGCATCTTTCGCCCCGATGCAGCCCCAACCGGTGTGTTCCTGCATATTCACGGCGGAGGGTGGACCCTGGGCCGTCCCTGGCATCAGGATGGGCGCCTGAAACGCATGGTGGCCGCGACCGGGTGTGCAACGGTGTCGGTGGAATACCGTCTTGCCCCGGAAAACCCGTGGCCGGCCTGTGTCAATGATTGTGCCGCCGCCGCACGCTGGCTGATCGGGGCCGCCCCGGAAATGTTCGGCACGGACCGGATTGCCATCGGGGGGGAAAGCGCCGGCGCGCATCTGGCAGCGACAACGCTTTTGTCCATGAAATCAGAGGGTAAGGTTGACGCATTTTGCGGGGCACTGATGGCCTATGGTGCGTATGATCTGACGATGACTCCGTCCGTCGCCAATTGGGGCGCGCGTAAACTGGTTCTTTCCACGCCGACGATTGCATGGTTCACGGCCAATCTTGGCGTGCCCCGGGACAAGATGACCGACCCTCTGGTCTCGCCGCTTTATGGGGATCTTTCGGGTATGCCGCCTGCGCTTTTTCAGTGCGGCACCTATGATCCCCTGATGGACGATACTGCCTTTATGGCCGCCAGGTGGGTGCAGGCCGGGGCGGAAGCCCGGACCGTCTGGTATCCGGGCGGCGTGCATGCCTTTGATTATTTCGACATACCGCTGGCGCGAAAGGCGGATCGCGACGGGCATGATTTTCTGCGCCGTGCCTTTACGGACTGACAGCGGTTTCCGATCGGGTTTGGTCTGCTTTTCCTGTTTGTGCCGGCCCTGTTTGTGCCGGGCAGAGCAAAAAAAATTGACCCTGCTTTCTCAGATCCCATGATTTTGGCGCTGCCATCCGGTCGCGCCGGCGTTCCAGGTGCCAGCGGGCGTGGGCTTCATCGTGTGAAGGGGCCATGTGCCAGCGGCTTTCCACCCCTTGCGCCCCGCCTTGCCCCGCAATCAGGACAAGCCCAAGGGGCGCATGGTGCCGCTCCCTGCGCGCCGTTTCCGCCGCCAGATGCAGCCGCCTGACCGGGGTCAGGCCCGGAATGCCGGGCAGTTCGCAGACCACAAGCGGAACGGTTCCGTTGCGCAGCACCTCCTCCATCGACCAGAGCAGGTCCTCCGGGCGCTGGGGGGTGACAAAGGTGATCCGTCCGGGGTCGATGAATTCGGCAATGCCTTCGCCGTTCAGCCGGTCGCGCGCCCAGCCGGGGTTGATCCAGTAAACCGGCCCTTCGGTCGCGCGCGCAACGATCAGGGCCAGCGACCGCCGGGACGGACCGCAGAATTCATGGGCGCGAACAGGGGCCAGCGACAATCCGTCAAGAAAGGTCACCCCCGGTTTCGGGCGGTGGGACCGGCGGTTCAGAAGGGTGTTTGACATGCGCTCAGGATTACATGTTCTTGATTTGTTCTCAAGACTTGAATCCCGGATGTGGGGGGAAGGTTGCAAAAAACCCATATGGGAAAAGGGTCGCCTCGCGTGATCAGACGCGGCGCAACCGGCGAAACGCGCGGGCGGAAAGACCGAATTCCCGCCGGAAGGCCCGTGCAAAAACCGCCTGCGAGGAAAACCCCGTCCGCAAGGCAACATTCTGTATGCTCAGGGATCTGTCCGTGAGCAACCGGCGGGCCTCCTGCAGGCGCAACCCAAGGAAATAGGCGCCCGGCGACGTTGCGGTATGCGCGCCAAAGAGCATTTCCAGCCGCCGCGTGGACAGGCCGACCCGATCCGCAATCCGGGCGATGGACGGAGCGAATTCAATCTCGCTGGCCATGATTTCAACGGCGCGCGCCAGTTTTGGACTGGCCTGGCGCAACCGCGCCGTTGCGACCGGCAGTTGTGGCCGTGTCGCCCCCAGTTCGCTGTCATAGATAAAGGCCCCTGCCACCGCCTCGGCGATCTTGGCGCCCAAGCGACAGCGGATGAGATGCAGCATCATGTCGATCGCCGGAGCGGCCCCTCCGGTTGTGAAGAATTTTCCCGAGATCGTAAAACGGTCGCGCACCACGTCAACGCCTGGAAAAACGTCCGCGAATTCCTCAAGATCCTCCCAATGGGTGGTGGCGGTTGCCCCGTCAAGAAGGCCACTGCGCGCCAGCACCCAACCCCCGCCGTCAACACCCCCGATCGCGGCAAGGCGCGGGGCCAGTTCGCGCAGGCGTCGCATCAGGAAAGGCGTTGCATGGGTCGTCAGGTTGAACCCCGCGATCACCATCAGAACATCAAAGTCAGCGCGCCCGGACAGCGGTTCGGTTGCAATCAAAACCCCCGTCGTCAGAGCGATGTTGCCCCCCGCAGGGGAAAGGAATTTCCATGAAAACACGCGCCGGCCCGCGCGCCTGTTGGCTGCCCTCAACGGATCGACCGAAGCCGCAAGAGACAGCATGTTGCTGTCTGGGAGCACCAGAAACCCGAACGAGAGGGGGGCGGTGTCGCGAAAAAAGATGGATACTTCGGAATTAGCCATAAAAGATTTCGTAATATGCAAAAAGGAAAATTGCAACAACGGCCACCCTGACGGTCAGGCGAGTCGCAACATACCCGGAGGGGACCATGCCACTTGAAATGAACAGAGAAGTCTTCATCACCTGCGCCGTCACGGGATCCGGTGCGACGCAGGACCGATCGCCACTGGTGCCGCGCAGCCCCGAGGAGATCGCCAACAGCGCAATTGATGCCGCCCGGGCCGGGGCGGCGGTGGTGCATTGCCATGTACGCGATCCGGAGACCGGCGTTCCGTCGCGCAGGCTGGATTATTACCGCGAGGTGACCGACCGGATCCGGGAGAGCGACACGGACGTGGTGCTCAACCTCACGGCCGGAATGGGCGGGGACATGATATTCGGATCGGGCGAACAGCCTCTGCCGCTCAGCCAGCAGGGCACCGACATGGCCGGGCCGTCGGAACGGGTCGAGCATGTGCGCCAATGCCTGCCGGAAATCTGCACGCTGGACTGCGGAACGATGAATTTCGCGGAGGCCGATTACGTGATGACCAACACGCCGGGCATGTTGACGGCAATGGGGGGCATGATGACCGAAATGGGCGTGATGCCGGAAATCGAGGCCTTTGACACGGGGCATTTATGGTACGCAAAGGAACTGGTGCGGCAGGGCACGCTTGCAGGGCCGGCGCTGGTGCAATTGTGCATGGGGGTGCCCTGGGGCGCGCCGGATGATCTCAACACTTTCATGGCGATGGTCAACAATGTGCCTGACGACTGGACGTTTTCCGCGTTTGCTCTGGGGCGCAACCAGATGGCCTATGTGGCCGCATCGGTTCTTGCCGGGGGCAATGTGCGCGTCGGGCTGGAGGACAACCTGATGCTGGACCGGGGCGTTTTCGCCCGCAACGATCAGTTGGTCGAGCGCGCGGTCGGCATCGTGGAAAGCATGGGCGCGCGGGTGATCGGGCCGGACGAGGTTCGCGCGAAACTCGGCCTGACAAAACGCGCGCCGGGAGACGGCTGACCGGGCGGGTCGAGTATTTTTGGAACAATGAAGGAGGGGTGTGCAATGGCGCAGGCAACAGGAATCATTGGCGGGGGCGTGATCGGTGGCGGTTGGGCGGCGCGGTTTTTGCTGTCGGGCCGGGACGTCAGAATCCACGACCCCGACCCGGAGGCCGCGCGCAAGATTGCCGAGGTTCTGAGCAACGCACGGCGTTCGCTGCCGGGTCTTGCGGATGTTGCGCTGCCCCGCGAAGGCGCGCTGACGTTCTGTGACACCATCGCGGACGCGGCGCGCGGCGCCGATCTGGTGGTGGAAGCGGTGCCGGAACGACTGGAAATCAAGCAAAAGGTCTATGCCGAAATCGAGGCGGTGAACGGGCAGGGCATCATTGCGTCCTCGACCTCGGGCATCATGCCGAGCGATCTTCAGGCCGGGCTGGCCAATCCCGCCCGATTGATCGTCGCGCACCCGTTCAATCCCGTTTACCTGCTGCCATTGGTCGAACTTGTCGCGGGGCGCCAGACCGATCCGGCAATCATTGCACGCGCCAAGGAACTTTATTCCGCTTTAGGGATGCACCCGCTTCATTGCCGGGTCGAGATCGAAGGGTTCCTGTCGGACCGTTTGCAGGAAGCCCTGTGGCGCGAGGCGCTCTGGCTGCTGAAGGACGGGATCGCAACGACCGACGAGCTTGATGCTGCGATCGCCTACGGGCCGGGTCTGAGGTGGGCGCAGATGGGCACCCTCCAGACGTTTCATCTGGCGGGCGGTGAAGGCGGGATGCGGGCCATGCTGGCAATGTTCGGGCCGTGCCTCAAATGGCCATGGACCAGGTTGACGGATGTTCCCGAACTGACGGATGCGTTCGTGGAGAAGGTCGGGGAACAGTGCGACGCGCAATCGGCCCCGCACAGCCCGCGGGATCTTGAGGTGATCCGGGACGACAACCTTGTGGCCATCCTGCGCGCGCTCAAGGGGCGGGGATGGGGGGCCGGTAAAACGCTGGCGGCGCATGATGCGCGGCTTGGTAGCGACGACGAGATCGACTTTTCCCAACCCGTTCGAACCGCGTCGCGGGTCATTCCGACCGACTGGACGGATTATAACGGGCACATGAACGAAGCGCGGTATCTGGAGGCGTTCAGCAATGCGACCGACCGGTTCATGGAAATCGTCGGGTGCGACCAGGCGTATATCGCCAGCGGCGGAAGCTACTTTACCGCCGAAACCCACATCCGGCATCTGGCGGAGGTTCGCGCAGGAACGGGTGTTTACGTCGAAACGCTGTGCCTGTCGGGTGCGGGAAAGAAAATGCACGTTTTCAACAGTTTATATCGAGATGACGGAAAGCTTCTGGCGACGGGTGAGCAGATGCTGATCCATGTCAGCCTTGAAACGAGGCGCGCGTCGCCCCCATCCCGGAGCATTGCCGGAAAGCTCGCCATGATAGAGACCCTGCACGCCCTGCTGCCACGCCCGGACGGGATCGGGTACGCAATCGCCGGGGTGACCTGACCGTGGCGCGGGTTCTGGTCACGGCAGGGGCCGCTGGGATCGGGCGGGCGATGGCGGATCGTTTTGCTGCCACCGGGTATGACGTTTGGGTCGCGGATACGGACAGGAATGCGCTGGCGGATTTGCCGGCGGGATATCAGAGAACGCGGGTCGACGTGACCGACGTGAACGCAATGTCCGACCTGTTTGCCGATGTCGCCGCGCAATGGGGTGGTCTGGATGTGCTCTGCGCCAACGCCGGGGTTGCCGGGCCGACCGCACTTGTCGAAGATATCGACCCGGCCGACTGGCGTGCTTGTATCGCGGTCAATCTGGAGGGCGCGTTTCTGGCGGCGAAATTCGCGATCCCCATGATGAAAGCGCAGAAAAGCGGCGCGGTTTTGCTGACGTCCTCGACCGCCGGGCTTACCGGCTATCCGCATCGCGCGCCCTATGGGGCGGCGAAATGGGCTGTCATCGGGCTGATGAAAACGCTGGCGATGGAACTGGGACCGTTCAATATTCGCGCCAATGCGATCTGCCCCGGCGCCGTTGAAGGGGATCGTATGGAGGGTGTTCTGATGCGCGAGGCCAGCGCCAAGGGCATGACCCGCGATCAGGTCTATGCGGGTTATGCCTCGGGCACCTCGATGGGTCGGTTCGTAAAGGCGCGTGATATTGCCGAAATGGCGGTGTTTCTGGCCAGTGAAGGCGCGCGGCTCGTGTCCGGTCAGGTCATTTCGGTTGACGGGCACACGGTCAATCCCGACCCCAAAGTCTGAACGCGGCAGCGACCCCGTTCATCCCGACCCCTCAGCGGCCAAATCACGAAGGTGTTGCGGAAACTGCCGGGCGTCGACGACGGCTTTGCGCACCAGCCAGTTGAAATGCTGGGTGATGCTGTGCACGCGTTCAGTTTCGCGAAAGGCGAAATAGTGCTGGCCCAGATAAATGACGGCATGGAGCGGACCATAGACCGTAACCGGGGCGCTGAAGACCTGTCGCGCGTCAAAAAGGAAAATCCGCATGGATGGAAAATGCCGGTCGTAAAGCGCCAGTATCTGCTCGATCTGATCCCGCCGGACACGGGCCGGCAGATCGCGGTAATACCCTTCGCCGGACACAAAGGCCGACAGTTCATGCAGGGGCATCGCCAGTTCATAGTCGCTGGTGTTGTTTTCAAACCAGTCCAGTTGATCCTCGACTGCGCCGATGGCCTGATCCGTGGTTCGGCCGAGTTGAAGATCGTATTCCCATCGCAGCATTTCGCGCGTCTTGAGCATATCCGGCAGCGTCGCGGGCACGTGGCGGATTTTATAGCCCATTGCCTCCTTATGCCACGCGATGATCTGCTGGTCGGCTGAACTGCGCGCGGCCTGGGTCGTTCGAAAATAGGCGTCCAGCAGGTCTCCGGGGCGCTCCCGGCGATCCGAAAGCCCAAGCAGCCAGTCGGCACTGACCCCAAGCGCCCGCGCGCATTCCGCAACCACCTGCGCATTGGGCAGGCGCGTGGTGCGACCCGCCAGCAATTGCGATATCGTCGAGCGGTCGACCCCCACGGTTCGCGCCAGCGCGCTTTGATTGGTGCCGAGTGCGACAAAGGCGGCATTCAGGCGTTCGCGGAACAATCCCGCGCGCTCGCGTTTGTCGGTCGTTGTCATCGGGCAACCTCTTGTGAGGGTGAAGGTTGGTGAAATAATAGCCAATTGGTGAATATTTTCAACAACGTTGATTGTTTGTTGCGAGTTTCCAGAATGCCCTGAGAGCGCGATACGTGATAGATGGCAATAATATCTTTATCTATCAGGGCGTTATGTAATGAAGGGAAAGAGAATCCAAAGGGTTGAAGTTGGAACGCTCTTGCTATTGGCGGGGTGCTATCTGACCTTTGCGGGTGCAACGGTTCTGTTGCCGCAGGTTTCGACCGTTCTGGCATTCTTGATGACCACGCTGGCGATTGCCTTTCACTCGTCGCTGCAGCACGAAGCGCTGCACGGGCACCCGACGCGGAACGCAGCGTTTAACGAGGTTCTGGTCATCCTGCCGGTCGGACTTCTTATTCCCTACCGGCGGTTTCGCGATCTTCACATGGCCCATCACCATGACGAGATCCTGACGGACCCTTATGACGACCCGGAATCCAATTTTCTGGATCCCCAGATGTGGCAGCGCATGGCCTGGTGGAAAAAAGCCGCCCTGACATGGAACAACACGTTGCTGGGGCGCATCGTCCTGGGGCCGGCCATTTCGGAAATGTCGATTGTCCGGCAGGATTTCAGGGCAGCGGTTGGGGGGGACGGGGCGGTGATCCGGGCCTGGGGGCTGCACTTTCTGGGCCTTGGCCCCGTTTTATGGTGGGTGTTGGCGGTTGGAACCCTGCCGGTCTGGGCCTATTTGCTGGCGGCTTATTTCGGATTTGGGCTCTTGAAAATACGCACCTATCTTGAGCATCGGGCGAATGCGAACCCGGCGGCACGGACGGTCATCATCGAGGACCACGGGCCTCTGTCGTTTTTGTTTCTAAACAATAATTTACATGCCGTTCATCATGCCAATCCCGGCGCGCCCTGGTATCGCCTGCCCTCCCTTTATGACGAGAACCGCGAGACGTATCAAAGACAAAACCAAGGGTATTTCTACAAGAATTACGCCGAGGTATTTCGCAAGCACCTGTTCTGGGCAAAGGACCCGGTGGCGCATCCGCTCATGGGCAAGGCCACCGCTGCCGCCCGGCAAGGCATCGCGGTCAACGCTTAGGTTTCTTCGCGTGGCCGGGTTTATTGCCGCTGAATCGCTCGACCTGTGTTTGCAGACGTGCAAGACCTTGCCGCATGGAAATGTGGATCCCCATAACGATCGCTGCGGCATTCGCGCAGAACCTGCGGTTCATGCTGCAAAAACACCTGAAATCAACGGGCCTGTCGACGGCTGGGGCGACGTTTTCGCGGTTCCTGTTCGCAGCGCCACTGGCAGCACTGGTGCTGGCAGGCCTGGTGCTGACCGGTTGGGGGGCGCTCCCTGAACTAACGCTGCGTTTCGTGGTTTTTTCAACAACCGGGGCAATCGCGCAGATCCTTGCAACCAGTTGTGTCGTTGCGCTGTTCGCAGAGCGGAATTTCACGGTCGGGATCACATTCAAGAAAACCGAAACGGTTCAGACGGCAATCATCGGTCTGGTGGTTCTGGGCGAGGCGATCTCGCCTTGGGGTATCATCGCGATTGCGATCGGCCTTGTGGGGGTGGTCCTGTTGTCCGACCCGCCGGGGCCCGCCAAATCCGGCTGGCGCGAGCGCGTATTCAACCGCGCCTCGGGTCTGGGTTTGACGTCGGGCGCACTTTTTGGCGTCTCGGCAATCGGCTATCGCGGGGCTTCGCTGGCCTTGCTTGGGGGGGATTTCCTGATCCGGGCCGCTGCGACGCTGGCCTTTGTCACCCTGTTTCAGAGCGTGATCATGGCGCTTTATCTTGGCGTGCGGGAAAAGGGGCAGATCCGGGCGGTTCTGGCCTCGTGGCGGGTTTCCGGGCTGGTGGGGCTGACGGGAATGCTGGGCTCGCTCGGCTGGTTCACGGCCTTCACGCTGCAAAACGCGGCCTATGTCAAAGCGCTTGGGCAGATCGAACTGGTGTTCACGTTTCTGGCGTCGATCTTTGTTTTCAAGGAACACAGCTCGCCCCGCGAACTGACTGGCATCGCGTTGGTCGTCGCCAGTATTCTTGTCCTGATCTTGTTTTTGTAAAACACCTCAGCCCTTGTCATGATAAAGCGCGACGACATGTTCGGCACCGGCCAGAGCGCAATCCGAAAAGTGGGAACCGGTTTTCGGAGTGAATCGCGCGTAAAACCAACAAGATAGAGCCACCCCGCCGATTCAGGAAAAAGGGACGCGGCTCCAAGAAGAGCCAGCGGGCGATGATGAGGCCGAGGATCACCGCGACCGACCGGAATTTTCGCCCTCCCGCCGGTCGGCCATCATGAATCGCCGCTGGTTTGAACCGCGTTCCGGAAAGTCCTGAGGCGGCGGTGCCAAATCGATATCGATCGGTAAACATTCTAATACTTGCATTTAAACCCGATCCTATGTACAGTCGCGACACCCACGCGGTGGGCTTCAGGGAGAAAGACATGAGAATGACAAGAACATACGCTCTTGCGGCTGCTGTGGTCGCGGTTATCGGCGGGCTTGCGGCGACAGCGTCCGCGGAAGAAATCAACAAGACCTATCTGCGGAAGGGCACCGAGGAGGTCCGGGTTTTTACCCATGAGGGCAAGCTTTACTGCCGTCGCACTTCGGACCAGTTTGAAATGTGCTATGGCATGGAAAGACAGGATGATGGAACCTGGAAAGGCAACCAGATGCGTCATCCAATGATGGGCAAATCGATAACGTTCGATGGAACTGTCGTTATCGGGTCCAACAAGAAGATGAGCATCAAGGGCTGTCAGTTCGGTGGCATTTTCTGTGACGCCGAAATCTGGGACGAACAGTGACATAGCCAGCGCAACGCCCTTGCCGGACAGAGTTTGCGCAAGGGTCGCGGTCAGACCGCTCCACAAGCCAACGAAGCGAGCGCGGCAGATGCCAGGCGTGCGGCTGCCGGGTCCGCGCGGCTGGTCAGCAGCAAGGGCACCTTGGCCCCAAGGATCAGCCCGGCTGCGCATCCGCCCGCCAGATAGACAAGAGATTTGAACAAGACGTTGCCCGACACAATGTCCGGCACCACGACCGCGTCGGCCAGACCGGCGACCGGATCATCTGTCAAACCTTTGATTTCGGCGGAATTTTTGGACAAAATCAGGTCAAGCGCAAGCGGTCCGGAAAACATCGCATCGGGAAATTCAACGCGTGCCCAATCGCGCAAGGTCCGCGCCTGAACGGCGGAGGGCATCGCCGGAAGCGGCTTTTCGCTTGCCGACAGAAAGGCAACCCGAGGGTGCGGATTTCCCAGTTTCTGCGCAAGCTCGACGACCGCGCGGGTCGAGGATTTCAGCGTCTCCATATCGGGTGTAATGTTGACGGCAGCATCTGACAGCAGAAGCGGCCGTCCGCCATCAGGATGCGAGACATGAAAAACGTGTACCAGGCGCGCACCGGTGCGCAGGCCGGCATTTCGGTCAAGCGCCGTTTTCAGAAACAGGTCCGAGGCGATTTGCCCCTTCATCAGCACATCCGCATGCCCTGACCCACAGGCCGCGGCGGCAGCCTGCCCGGCCAAAAGCTCACCCGTCGCATCAATGATTTCAAACCGCGAAATATCCCAGTCAAGCCGGTCTGCCTCGCGCTTGATATCATCGCGTTCGCCGGTGAAAACCGGGTGCATGATGCCAAGATTGGTGGCGTCGCGGGCAGCCTCCATCACGAGGGCGGAACCGGCCCGCGCGATGGCCACACGCGGCGCGGGGATGCCCTTTGCGCGGGTCAACAGATCAGGCGGACAGACCGGGGCGCGGTCGCTCAGAAAGGGCGATCTTGTCTGGGTCATATCCGCCTTCACCTCTTGCGCCAGGGTTCAGCCCGCGTTTTGGGGGCGCATGTCGGCGGCGTCAATCCCCGCGACCTCGACCGGCGTTTTCATGGCGTCCCGGCGGAAGGGTTCACCCAGTTCCTGGTTCAGCATGACCTCGATAAACGTGGTTTTGCCTTCGGTCATCTGGGCTTTGACGGCCGTGTCCAGCGCTTCGGTCAAGCCATCCATCGTGGTTGCAACAACGCCGGTTACGCCGCAGGCATTCGCGATCCCGGCATAGGAAACGTTGTAATCCAACTCGGTACCGACGAAATTGTCGTTGTACCAAAGCGTCGTGTTGCGCTTTTCGGCGCCCCACTGGTAGTTGCGGAAGATGACCATTGTGATCGCCGGCCACTCCGCGCGTCCGCAGGCTGTCATTTCATTCATCGAGATGCCAAAGGCGCCGTCACCTGCAAATCCGACGACCGGGGTTTCGGGTTGGCCGATCTTGGCACCCAGGATCGCGGGAAAGCTGTAGCCACACGGACCGAACAGGCCCGGTGCAAGGTATTTCCGCCCGTTTTCGAACGTCGGATAGGCGTTGCCGATGGCACAGGCGTTGCCGATATCCGAACTGATGATCGCCTCGGTCGGCAGCGCCGCCTGAATGGCGCGCCATGCCTTTCGCGGCGAGAGGTGTTCGGGTTTCGCGTCCCGTGCGCGCTGGTTCCATGTGGTGCCGTCGTCGTCCTCCTCATGGTCCATCGAGGTCAGCGTTTGCGCCCAGGTGGATTTCGTGTTCGCGATCAAAGCCTTGCGATCGTCACGACCGGCATCTCCGGCGCTGTCCGCAAGGTTTTCGAGGATTTGCGTGGCAACCGATTTTGCGTCGCCAACAATACCAACCGTGACCGGTTTCGTCAGGCCAATCCGGTCAGGATTGATGTCGACCTGAATGACCTTGGCGGCCGTGGGCCAATAATCAATGCCGTAGCCTGGCAGAGTCGAGAAGGGGTTCAGCCGGGTGCCAAGGGCCAGCACGACGTCGGCTTTGGAGATCAGCTCCATCCCCGCTTTCGAGCCGTTATACCCCAAAGGACCAGCAAAGAGCGGGTGGCTGCCGGGGAAGGCGTCGTTGTGCTGGTAGCCGCAGCAAACAGGAGCATCCAGCCGCTCGGCCAGCGCTTGGGACGCGGGAATTGCGCCGCCAATGACAACGCCAGCACCGTTCAGGATGACGGGAAACTTGGCCTCTGACAGCAGCCGGGCGGCGTCCGCAATGGCGCCCGCACCGCCCGAGGGGCGTTCGAATTCCACGATCGCGGGCATTTCGATGTCGATCACCTGCGTCCAGTAATCGCGCGGAACATTGATCTGTGCCGGGGCGCACAGGCGCTTGGCCTGCTGAATGACCCGGTTCAGAACCTCGGCCATGCGCGAGGGATCGCGGACCTCCTCCTGATACGCCACACAATCGGCGAACATGTTCATTTGCGGCACTTCCTGAAAACCACCCTGGCCCATTGTCTTGTTGGCACCCTGCGGGGTCACGACCAGCATCGGCGTATGGTTCCAGTAGGCGGTTTTGATCGGGGTCACGAAATTGGCGATGCCGGGCCCGTTTTGCGCGATTGCCATGCACATCTTGCCCGACCCGCGCGAAAAACCATCGGCCATCATACCGGCGGAATATTCATGCGCACAGTCCCAGAACGTGATGCCCGCGCGCGGGAAATAGTCAGAGATCGGCATGAAGGCAGAGCCGATAATGCCAAAGGCGTTGTCGATCCCGTGCATCTGCAGGACTTTTACAAAGGCTTCTTCCGTGGTCATTTTCATGGCTGTCGTCCTTGGGCTGAGCGGCGGGGCAATTCTTACGCCGGGAAAGTGGGAAATCGAGGCCTGACCGGCCCCGTCGACGCGGTTATGGGTCAAGAAAATGCGAGGCGATAGGTCCAGATATCTGCTTGCTTAAGTCCAGCTGTCCCCAGGCCCATCACAAGCTGTTGCCAATCCGCCGGATTCCCTCGGGTATTTTTTCGTGTGAAATCGAGGAATAGGCCAACCGGAAAAAGTTCTTCGGCCCGTTTTGATTGTCAAAGAACGGGTCGCCCGGCTCGATCAAAACGCCGGTCTCGCGCAGCCTGAAGGCCAGTTTCGCGGTGTCAACGCCCTTTGGGGCCTCGACCCAGAAACTCGACCCCCCAAATCCGGCGCTGCCCGCAACGTGCAAGGGCGTATCCCTGAGAGCCCTGGCCATGACCTTGCGGCGCTGGTGAAACGCATTGCGCATTTGCCTGACCATGGCGTCGTAATGGCCGCGCGCCAGAAAATAGGCCGTCGTTCGCTGGATATGGCCCGGAGGATGCCGCAAGATCGCCGTTCGCAGGGCGCGGGCCTGTCTGATGAACGGCTCCGAGCCGACCAGATACCCAAGACGCAGCCCGGGAAACAGCGATTTGGAGAAACTGCCCACATAGATCACCCGCCCGTCCGCATCAAGCGACTTCAGCGCGGGCGTGGGTGCCTTGAGGAAGCTCATTTCAAACTCGTAATCGTCCTCGATCACCAGAAAATCCCGTTCGCGCGCCAGCCGCAGAATTTCGTGCCGTCGTTCCACGGGCATGGTTACCGTTGTCGGGCACTGATGGCTGGGGGTGGTAAAGACGACGTCAGGCGCGTCTGGCAACATGTCGGGCGGCAATCCGTCCTCGTCAACCGCGATCGGAATATTGTTGCTGCCCATGTGGCGCAGGATATCGCGCAAGCCGGGATAACCGGGATCCTCAAAAGCGACGTTGCGTCCCGGTCCCAGCAAGATTTGCGCGATCATCCAAAGCGCGTTTTGCGCGCCGACGGTGACCAGTATTTGTTCCGGCCGCGCAAGAATGCCGCGCCTTGGCAGGGTATGGCGTGAAATGAAGCTGAGCAGTTCCGGGTCGTCACGCTCCGCATAATCCGACGTCAGGCTGTCAAAATCCTTTCGTCCCAATGCCTGATGGGCGCACAATCGCCAGTTGGACTGGTGAAACAGGTCGGGGTCGGCCTGACCGTAGATGAACGGATAGGGAAAACTGCGCCAGTCGAGCTGTTTTTCCACCAGTTTCGTGCCGGTGAAACTGCGCCTGATGAAACGCGTCCAGTCCACATGTTCACTGTCAGGTCGCTGCTTGATGCCCGGCAACCGCGAAACCGGCGCGGTTTGGGAAACAAAATACCCGGATCGGCCCGCCGATGTCAGATAGTCGTCGGCGACCAGTTCGTTATAAGCCAGCGTGACCGTGATGCGCGAAATCCCCAGATGCACGGCAAGTCTGCGTGTCGAGGGCAGTTTTTCGCGGGGCAGGAAACGGCCCGACAAAATGGCCGAAGCAACGATTTGCTGAAGCTGTGTCTGCAGCGTTCCCTGAAATCCGGGGTCCAGAAAGAATGTGTCTTCACCGATTGCCATGGCGCGCTCCGATCTGGACTTATCCTAACGTGTGAATCCAAACTTCGCATCATTGATGTCCTTTGCACGCCGGATTGCCTGCAATCCGGTTCCCGCCCGCCTCTCGGCGGTTGGCATCGCCAAGCGCCTGTCGGCAACACATCACGCTTTGCGTGATGTGTGAGAGACCGCCCCCAGGGCGGGCGCGAAATGTCACAACGTTTCAATGCTTTGCAACGTCTGCCTGTCAAAGAAAGGGCTTTGCAGGCCTCACCCAGCCTCCTCCCTCGGCGTCGGGCGCGAACCTTACGGTTTCCCTTGTTTCACTGATGCGAACTTTGAGTCAACGATCTTAGCGCGTGATCTGGCGCCAAGAAAGCCGCGACAGGTTCAGAGACGCAGAAAATTCGAGCGCCCTTCCTCATTGAAAAAGAAGGGAACGCGGGCATTGCGGTCGGGTTTCCTGAGGTCGGCTTCGACCTCGGCCAGCGCGACTTCGGTGATGAAGGGCAGATCGAACGCGCGCACATCGGACAGCGAAATCCACTGAAGATGGCTCAATTCTTCGCAAGCGCTGGAAAAATCGTCCTTGTCGCCCGCGACCCGGTCGGCATCTACCACGAAAAACCGTGCATCAAACCGGCGAGGCCGGCCCGGAGGCGTGATCGCGCGAAACACAAACCGCATGCCTTCGCCGCTGGGCAGGACGCCGCGCTCAAAAAAGCTCCGCCAGTCCGCCGGCTGGTCCGGGGCCAACGCCCGCGCCCTGTCATCGGGGGTGCCGATCAACAGACCGGTTTCCTCCCAGACTTCACGTATGGCGGCCAGTATTAGTGGTTCGGCCAGCGATGGATCGGCGCAATCGCGCAAACGCGCCATGCACGCCTCGTCCAGTCCGGCGTCCAGAGGAATGTCGCGGTCACTCGCATCAAGCGCGCCGCCGGGAAAAACGAATTTGTTGGGCATGAACGCGGCCGATGCGCCGCGCTGCCCCATCAGAACCCTGGGATCGGTGGCCGCGTCCCGAAGCATGATGACCGTGGCGGCATTGCGTATCGCTGTCTTTGGCATGTTGACCCGAAAAGTGTGATTGTTCCCGATCATTAGGCCGGAAACCGAATCATTGTCCAGTTGATTGGGCTTATCGGTCTTGTCCGCCAAAACCATGCATGCGCTTGGCCCACTGAATGGCGACGAACATTCCCTTGAAGCGTGGCAAAAGAAACAATGCAAGCGCGGTAAACGCCGCGCCCAGTGAAACGGCCATGTAAACGGGTCGCGGATGGTAATTCAGAAAGATGAAGAGGATGAGCGGCGCGATTACGTGCCCGGATACCAGGATCGTCAGATAGGCCGGGCCGTCATCGGCACGCTGATGATGCAGTTCCTCACCGCACACCGCGCACTGGTCCCTGACCTTGAGGTACCCCTGCATCACACGCCCCGACCCGCATTTGGGGCATTTCAGCAAAAGACCGCGCAGCATCGCCGGTTTGAGCGGTCGGTCACGCCTCGGATCGTTTGGGATGATATCGATATGGTCCATCGGCAACCTGATAAGCCTGTCGTTGCCGAATGAAAAGCGGTCTGCGAACCGTTGCGCCGCTATGTCGCAAAAACGTGACCGCCCGACCGACGGAAACCGGCGACGGGTGCGTTTGAACTTGTGAAGGCGGCATGAGGCGGCCTGAACACATCGAGGAGATGCAACATGAACAGAACCACAAGCACCGCAATTGTCACCGCCGCCGTTATAGGCGTGCTCGGGATTACGGCGATCGATCCGGCCTTTGCTTACGGCGCCAAGAAAGGCGCGCGCGGGTTCGGCCCGCACCTGACGTTCACTCAAATGGATGCAGACGGTGACGGGCAGGTGACGACCGGCGAGTTTGCGGCCGTGCGGACCACCCGCTTTGAGGCGCAGGACACCAACGGCGACGGCCTGCTTTCGCCCGAGGAAATGACGGCGGCGGCGATCGAACGGGCGCGCGCGCGTGCCGCAAAACATATCGAACGTATGCTGAAGAAGAACGATGCCGATGGCGATGGCCAGATATCACTGGCGGAACTGCCCGGGCAGGACCGGTCCGAAAAGATATTCAAACACATGGATGCGGATGGCGATGGTGTCATCTCGGCTGACGAGTTTGCCGCGGCCAGGGAGAAGTTTGCCGAACGCCGGAAGCATCGCCTCAACGAATGATCAATGGATCGCGACCCGGCCCGGCCGACAGGGTGCCGGGCCGGTTTGCCCTTTCCGGCAAGACCGGCTACGCAAACGGGTTATGGAAATGCCGCTGGACGCCATGAACGACCTGAGCGACGATGCCCTGCTGGTTCTCTATGCGAACGGCGACAGGCACGCCGCGCAGGCCCTGACTTTTCGGATGACGCCGATGGCGTATTCGCTGGCCTCCCGGCTGCTCAAAGACCAGAGCGCGGCCGAGGACGTCACGCAGGAAGCGATGCTCCGCCTTTGGAAAATCGCGCCGGACTGGCGCCAGGGCGAAGCGAAAGTCACCACATGGCTTTACCGGGTTGTCAGCAATCTCTGCACGGATCGGCTGCGCCGGCGACGCAGCATCGCCCTGGACGAGATCGCCGAACCAACGGACGACACCCCGGGGATCGAAACGCGACTGATGGAAAACGACCGTGCCGCCGCGTTGAGCCTGGCGCTTGACGCCTTGCCGGAAAGGCAGCGCAAGGCCGTGGTTCTGCGGCATATCGAGGGCATGGCCAACCCGGATATTGCCGATGTGCTCATGATCAGTACCGAGGCCGTCGAAAGCCTTGTTTCAAGGGGAAAACGTTCGCTGAAAGCCATGTTGCTGCGGCGGAAAAAGGATTTGGGATTGGCAGAATGAAAAAACCGTACACACCAGATAAATCCGGGCACGCGGAAGATCTGGAGCCCTTCTTCACCGCGTCGCGCGAAAACGGACCCGCGCCAACGCAGGGGTTGTTGGATCGTGTCCTGCGGGACGGCGAAAGCCTGCAACCGGAACCCGTCGGTATCATGGCCGCGCAAGATGGACCAAGGGCAGGGTTTCGGCCTTTCCGGACATCATTTGGCGGGTGGGTGTCGGCAGGCGCGCTGACGGCGTGCCTGTTGATCGGGCTGTCGCTGGGCTATATGCCGCCTGAAGGGTTTGTCGCTGTCACCGACGCTTTGCTGAACTCTGCCGGAATTGATACAGACGACGGCGAATACACGACGCTTGACGATCTAGTAACGGAGGGGTGACCGATGACAGGCCGCGACGAAAACACGAAACCCTCGGCAACGCGCAAATGGGTGCGATACGCGCTGGTTGCCTCGCTTGGCGTGAATATTCTGGTTGCGGGGGTGGTCGGCGGCGCGATCCTGCGCGCCGGGCCGCCGGAACGGTTCCGGCCCGGCAAGGATATCGCGGCCTTTGGATTGCGTCCCTATGCGCGCGCGCTGGACGAAGGGGGGCGGAAATCCCTGCGCGAAGCGGTGCGGGCCGGCAGGGGTGACTTTCATGCGGGCCGGCAGGCCATGCGGACCCATATGAGAGACCTGGCAGCCGCGCTGCGGGCGGACCCCTATGACGAAGCCGCGATCGAGGCGGAACTGGCCAAACAGGCCAGAAATGTGTCTGCCAATGTTGCGTTCGGCCAGCGGTTGTTGCTGACGCAAATTCGCGAGATGTCGGATGATGCACGCCGCGCACTAGCGACGCGTCTGCTGGAACCACCCCGGCGCCGCTAGGGCGCGAACCGGATTGCAGGCGCAGGGCCGGGGCGCTTTTTGGCGCCTGTTAACCGGCCCGGGCAAACCTCAACGCCCCATTCTGGCCAGAAGCCGCCCTGCCCACACGCGATGCGGCGGGTCAATCAGTCGGTTCGTTGGTATGATCCGAACTTTGCTTTCACGATACTGGGACCGCGACCATCCAATCTGGCGCAGGTGGTTCCGCGGGGCCGTGCACTTGACCATGGGCCGAACATCAAACCGGCGGAACCGGGCTCAGGCGGCGGAATGAAAGAGGGTCACGGTGTTGCGCCCTTCGGATTTTGAGGCGTAAAGCGCACGGTCGGCTTCCTCGATCAGGGCCTCGACCTCGTTCTTGCCGGGATCGCCAAGCGTGACACCGATGCTGACCGTGATGCGCAGGTTTTCGTCATTGACACCGCAATAAAAACGCGTTTCCTCGATCGCTCTGCGCAGCCGTTCAGAGGCGGCCCGCGCCTGGCCTTCCGTTGTGTCCGGCATGGCGATCAGAAATTCCTCTCCGCCCAGGCGCGCGACAAGATCAATGTTGCGCATTTTTTCCTGGATGCGGCTTGAGAATTCTTTCAGGACGTTGTCCCCGGTGGTGTGCCCGTAAACGTCGTTCACGCGCTTGAACTTGTCGATGTCCAGCAGCATCAATGCAAACCCCTTGCCGGTATCGCGCGCGCGTTTGGCGATTTTCATCAAGTGGCGGCTGGCATACCGACGATTGTAAAGACCGGTCAACGGATCCAGAACGGCCAGACGGAGCGTGTCGGTCACGTTGTTGCGCAACCGGTCGGAAATCGATTTCTGCCGACGCTGGCTTTCAAGACGCATGACCAGTTCTTCGGTCGAAACGCCTTCCTCGACAAAATCGCTGGCGCCCAGATCCAGCCCTTTTGCCGCGATCATCCGGTCGCCTTTGGGAACCACCAGAACGATGACGCTCTGGCGGGTTTCCTGACGGCTGCGCAATTGCGAGACCAGACGAAGCCCATCCCCGGCCCGCAGAAGATTGGCGTAGACAAGATAAATGTCCGTCGGGTGCGTATCGGTCGTCGGCGCGGGTCGCGCAGGGGTTTCGTGCACCGACACGGACAGACGCGGCATCCCCGCGAGCGCGTCCATCCAGCTTTGGGAAACATGGTTTGGCGGTGCGATCAGGGACAGTTTTGTTTGCGATGGCAGCGTGAATTCGTTTGGTTCTTCGGGCGGATAAAGCCCCAGATCACGCGTCGTGCGATCGCGCAGGCGCAACTCATCCATCATGAACTTTGAACGCAGCAGATTGCGCACCCGCGAAAACAGGGCCAGATCGTCAATCGGTTTGCTGATGAAATCATCCGCCCCCGCGGAAAGCCCCTGCAACCGGTGGGATTCGTCGTTGAGAGCGGTGACCAGGATCACGGGGATGTGGCAGGTGGCCGGGTCGCTTTTCAGCAACCGACAGGTTTCAAAACCATCCATTCCCGGCATCAGGACATCCAGAAGAACAACGTCGGGCTGGGCCTCTTGCGCAATGCGCACCGCATCGCGCCCGTTCTCGGCAAGGAGCACGTCGAAATAGGAGGCGGACAGCTTGGCGTTGAGAATCATCCGGTTGGTGGCGACATCGTCCACCACAAGAATGCGTCCTGACATCCTTTTCCCTTTCCGTTCCGCCGTTTGCCGCTGTAATATTAGGTGCTGCCAATCTTCCAGTGATTGATTAAGAAAACCTTTAAGAAAGAACCCGGAAATGAAGGGACAACTCTCGGAGGGATCATGGTCCAGGAACAAGCGGAAATGGTTGGAATTCAAGCGCTTGGCTGGCTTGCAGGGCAGGAAGAGCGGATGAATCGGTTTCTTGCGATCAGCGGCGTTGACATTAATAATCTTAAACAAAACGCCGCTGATCCGGAATTCCTGGGGGCGGTCCTTGATTTCGTCTTGTCCGAGGATGCCGCTGTACGCGCGTTTTGCGATGCGTTCGGTCTGAACTACACCGACCCCATGGAAGCGCGGCAATCCCTGCCGGGCGGTGCCGTGGTCAACTGGACCTGACCGAAAGCGCCGACACCTGCCCGTGGCCGGCGCAGACGACCTTGATGCGCCTAAAGGTCGATCTCGATCACACCGTCTTTCCGTGCTGCGCGGGATTGACAAAGAATGACGGTGTCTTCGCGTTGTTTGTTGGAAAGAACGAAATCCCGGTGCTCGACCTCGCCCGCGATCACCCGGCACTTACAGACGCCGCAAATCCCGTCGGAGCATTTGACGTCGACCGCAATACCGTTTTCGATCAGGACATCGGTCGCGGATTTTTCCGCGGGAACAAATAACTCTCTGCCACTTTTTCGCAGCTTCAGCGTGAAGTCGAAGTTTTCATATTCCGGTTGCTCGGGCACCGAAAAATATTCCATGTGCCGGTTGTCTTCGGGAAATCCCGCGGTCTCGGCGGCATCCAGAACCGCATTCATGAAGCGCTCGGGGCCGCAGGTATAGACATGATGCCCGACCTTGTAGCGCAGAATATCCTCCAGAAAGGCGCGCGTGCCCTTGTCTGAGAAATGGAAATGAACCCGGTCGCGCCATTGGACGGTTTGCAGATCCGCAAGAAACCCCGCGTCGGTTTCCCTGGAACAGGAGTAGTGGAGTTCAAATGCGGCGCCGGATGTCGCCAGATGGTGCGCCATCGCGATCATCGGCGTAACCCCGATGCCCCCGCCCATGAGAAACGTTTTTCGCGCGGGCAATGTCAGTTCAAAATGGTTGCGCGGGAACGAGACGAAAACCATGCGCCCTTCCTGGAATACCCGCGCCATCAGCGCTGAACCGCCCCGGCCTTCGTCCTCTCGCAGAACGGCAATCTGGTATTTGGAGCGATCGGCAGGATCACCGGACAGGGAAAACTGGCGAAAGAACTCCGGTGCGACCACAACGTCGATATGGGCCCCGGCGGTAAAGGGGGGCAGATCGGACCCGTCCGGTCTGGCAAACTCGTATTTCGTGATCCGGGGGGTCATCTGCGCGACCTTGCGCAGCACCAGACGCAAGACGGGCGCTGCGCCCTGATCGGCGGAATAAACGTGTTCGGGGGGCAGCCCGGCCAAGCGGCGCTTCTGGTGTTCGTCCGCCGGGATCATGGCGCGGTAGGCTTTGATGCCTTCCTCGCGGTTCGCCGGGTACGGCCACGCATGGGGCGGGGGGGCAAGCGGCGCCGGGTAGACCGCCAGTGTCTGGTCGCCATATTGCAAGTCAAGGTTCCGCGAAAGCGCGCGCATGTTCACCGGATGGTCGGAAGGGCGGTAGGGGCCCTCATCGGTCATTTCCAGATCCCACCACCATTTCTTGACAGGATTGATTTCGCCCTTCCCCAAAAGATCATCCAGCCGCGCCAGCATAGGTGCAGCGACGGGCGCCTTCATGGCGGCAAGACGGAAAGGGCGTTCGGCAAAGATGCCTTCCAGGTTCCACGGGCAGGTTTTCATGCAACGCCCGCACATCGCGCCGTTCTTCTGAGCGACCCGGTAGGTTGTGCATTTCTGGCTGTCGGATTTCCAGATTTCATACCCGTTGAACATCAGTTTAGGGCCGGCCGTAATTGCGCCCGAGGGGCATTCGCGTGCGCATTTGTTGCACGCCTCGCAAAACCGTTGCAGCCCGAAATCGATCGGTTTGTCGTGCGTCATCGGCATGTTCGTGGTGATAACACCCGATTTCAGGCGCGGACCCAGAAAGGGGTTCAGGATCACTTCGCCAATGCGGCTGACCTCGCCCAGCCCCGAGAGCAACAGCAGCGGCGG